>DASZEI010000220.1:0-3293 GCA_035940975.1 Jatrophihabitans sp.
CCCGGCGACGAGGACGCGGCCTACGGACCGCTCAACAACGCCCGGCAGCTGGAGCGGGTCAGCGGCTTCCTGGAGCGGTTGCCCGGGCACGCCACGGTCGAGGCCGGCGGCTCCCGGCAGGGTGAGCGGGGCTACTTCTACGCCCCGACGGTGGTCACCGGGTTGCGCCAGGACGACGAGCAGTCCCAGACCGAGATCTTCGGCCCGGTCATCACCGTGCAGTCCTTCACCGACGAGGACGAGGCGATCCGGTGGGCCAACGGCGTCGAGTACGGCCTGGCGTCCTCGGTGTGGACTCGCGACCACGGCCGGGCGATGCGGGTGGCGCGCCGGCTCGACTTCGGCTGCGTCTGGGTGAACACCCACATCCCGCTGGTCGCTGAGATGCCGCACGGTGGCTTCAAGAACTCCGGGTACGGCAAAGATCTGTCGATGTACGGCCTGGAGGACTACACCCGGATCAAGCACGTGATGCACAACATCGATTTCTGAACCGAGTCTGACCCGGCTGCCAGCCCTAGAATTACCGGCAAGCCTCACACCTGGAGATCGCGATGACCGAAGGCCCCGCCCCCATCGAGCAGCGGCGGATTCTCACGACCGCCATCCCGGGGCCCCGCTCGGCCGCGCTGCATCAGCGCAAGCTGTCCGCGGTGTCGGCCGGGGTGAGCACCGGGCTGCCGGTCTACGTCGAGCGGGTCGCCGGCGGCATCCTGGTCGACGTCGACGGCAACCAGCTGATCGACTTCGGCTCGGGCATCGCGGTGACCACCGTCGGCAACTCGGCGCCCCGGGTCGTCGAGCGGGTGCGGGCGCAGGTCGCCGACTTCACCCACACCTGCTTCATGGTCACCCCGTACGAGGAGTACCTGGCCGTCTGCGAGGCGCTCAACGAGCTGACGCCGGGCAGCGGTGAGAAGCGCTCGGCGCTGTTCAATTCCGGTGCCGAGGCGGTCGAGAACGCGGTGAAGGTGGCCCGCTCGTTCACCGGGCGGCAGGCGGTGGTGGCCTTCGACCACGCCTACCACGGCCGGACCAACCTGACGATGGCGCTGACCGCCAAGAACATGCCGTACAAGCACCGGTTCGGCCCGTTCGCCAACGAGATCTACCGAGTGCCGATGGCCTACCCGTTCCGGTGGCCGACCGGCTCTAGCCGCTGCGCGGCTGAAGCATTCGCGGCCTTCGTCGAGTTGGTGCACGCCCAGGTCGGTGAGGACAACACCGCCGCGGTGCTGCTCGAGCCGATCCAGGGTGAGGGCGGTTTCATCGTGCCGGCACCGGGCTTCGTGCGCCGGGTCGCGGACTGGTGCGCCGAGCACGGCATCCTGTTCATAGCCGATGAGATCCAGACCGGCTTCTGCCGCACCGGCAACTGGTTCGCGGCTGAGTTCGAGGACGTGGTGCCCGACCTGATCACCACGGCCAAGGGCATCGCCGGCGGCCTGCCGCTGTCGGGCCTGACCGGCCGGGCCGAGGTGATGGACTCGATCCACGGCGGTGGCCTGGGCGGCACCTACGGCGGCAACCCGGTGGCCTGCGCCGCGGCGCTGGGCTCCATCGAGACCATGAGGGCCGAGAACCTCAACGCCCGGGCCAAGGCGATCGAGGCGTTGTTCATGCCCCGGTTGCAGCAGCTGGCGGCCAAGTACGAGCAGGTCGGCGACGTCCGGGGCCGGGGGGCGATGCTGGCCGTCGAGCTGGTCGCGGGTGCGGGGGACCTGACCCCGAACAGCGCGCTGACCGGCAAGGTCAACGGCTACTGCCACTCCCAGGGCCTCATCACCCTGACCGCCGGCACCTATGGCAACGTGCTGCGGTTCCTGCCGCCGCTGTCGATCGGCGACGAGCTGCTCAGCGAGGGCCTCGACATCATCGAGCAGGCCTTCGCCGCCGCCCTCTGAGCGACCCGCTGACTGATCGGCGAGGAAGGCCGAGCACCCCCGACGTCGATATGGCCTTACCGAGCATCCACGCCGCCATCCCGGGATGTGGGTGGACTTTGACATTGCATCGACACGGCGTGATGTGAGCAAACTTTGACATCATGGTGATGGAGCCCTAGTGTTGATATATGCCAACATCCGCGCATGACACGACCCGCGTCCGGTCTCCGGAAGCGTTGGGACGGGCCGTCCGGGCTGCCCGCACCCGGGCGGGGTTGACCCAGGCTGAACTCGCCGAACGAGCCCGGGCCAACCGCTACGCGATCGTCAGCCTGGAATCGGGGCATCAGACTCGGGCGATCGAGATCCTCTTCGACACCCTGGCCGCGTTGGATCTCGAACTCGTGCTTCGGTCGCGAGGTAACTGAGCGGCATGGAACTCGACCTGTGGCTGGCCGGCACGCTGGTGGCCCGCACCATGACGCCCGTGCGTGGCGACAAGGTCAGGGTCGGCTACGACGAGACGGTCGCCGGGAACTATCCCGCGGAGACGCCCTTGCTGTCCTGCTCGTTGCCTACCCCCGGACCAGGTGAGCCGGCGCGGTCGCGAGCCTTCTTGGAGGGGCTACTCCCCGAGGGCAACGCCTTGTTCGCGGCCGCGGCCCAGGTGCGTGGCGTCCGTTTGGTCGGCGGGGCACCGGAAACTACAGCCGACGCCCTGGCGCTGCTCGCCGAGTTCGGCCGCGAATGTGCTGGGGCAGTCGTAGTGCTACCCGCGGGCCACCCGGGCCCCGGTGGCGGACGCTACGAACCCCTGGACGAGGACGCGCTGGCCGCGCTGGTACGCGACCTTCCGCAGCACCCGTTAGGCGCCGACCTGAGCCGCGACGTCCGCATGTCACTGGCCGGCGCCCAGCAGAAGTTCCTCCTCGCCAGGGTCGAGGACCGCTGGTGCGAGCCCGTGGCAGGCGCGCCGTCGACCCACATTCTCAAACCCACCGGGGTGTGGGCGCACAGTGCGCACAATGAAGCGCTGGTGCTGGCGTTGGCGCGGGCTTGCGGGCTCACCAAGAGCGCGGCATGGACCGAAACGATCGGCGAGACCACGGTGCTGGTCGCCGAACGCTACGACCGGCACGTCATCGACGGACGGGTGATCCGGCGTCACCAGGAGGACATGTGCCAGGCGGTCGGCATCCGCCCCTCGAAGAAGTACGAGATCGGCCGGCCGAGCGAGCGGATGGCTCGGCTGTTGCGGGAGTTCGCCGACGAACCACGCACCCAGCTCGCCGCGCTGTTCCGGCAGGTCGCCTTCCGGGCCACTGTGGGCGATGAGGATGGGCACGGCAAGAACTACTCCGTGCTGCTCGACAACGGCAGCGTGAGCCTGTCCCCGCTGTATGACTC
>DASZEI010000221.1:0-4736 GCA_035940975.1 Jatrophihabitans sp.
GAGACTTCGAAGACCCGGTAACCGCGCCCGGTCAGCTCGTCGGTGACGAAGTCGGCCAGCTCGCAGGCCTCGGGGACGTCGACCTTGTTCAGCGCCACCAGCCGTGGCCGGCCCAGCAGGTCTCCGAGGCTGGACTGGTACTGGGCCAGCTCTGCCTCGATGGCTTCCAGGTCGCTGATCGGATCCCGGCCGGGGTCCAGGGTGGCGCAGTCCAGCACGTGCAGCAGCACCGCGCACCGCTCGACATGCCGGAGGAAGTCCAGGCCGAGGCCCTTGCCCTGGGCAGCGCCAGGGATCAGTCCGGGCACGTCGGCGACGGTGAAGGTGGTCTCGCCGGCGCTGACCACCCCCAGGTTGGGAACCAGGGTGGTGAACGGATAGTCGGCGATCTTGGGACGGGCCGCCGAGATGGCCGCGATCAGGGAGGACTTGCCGGCCGACGGGAAACCCACCAGGCCGACCTCGGCCACCGACTTGAGCTCCAGGACCACGTCCAGGGCCTCACCGGGCTCGCCGAGCAGGGCGAAGCCGGGGGCCTTGCGGCGGGTGGAGGCCAGCGCCGCGTTGCCCAGGCCCGCCCTGCCGCCGCGCGCCACCACGTACCGGCTGCCGGCCCCGGTCAGGTCGGCCAGCACGCTGCCGTCACCGGCATGCACCACGGTGCCGTTGGGGACCGTCAGCTCCAGGCTCTCGCCGTCGGCGCCGCTGCGGTGCTTGCCCGCGCCCGGCCGGCCGTTGCCCGCCTTCTGGTGCGGGTGGTGGTGAAAGTCCAGCAGGGTGTGCACCTGCGGGTCCACCACCAGCACCACGTCGCCGCCCCGGCCGCCGTTGCCACCGTCCGGGCCGCCGAGCGGCTTGAACTTCTCCCGGTGGACCGAGGCGCAGCCGTGCCCGCCGTTGCCGGCGGTGACGTGCAGCACCACCCGGTCCACGAAACTCACCACGCGGGTGCTCTCTCTTCTGTGCGACGTGCTCTATGGACGGTGATCGGTCTGCGGGCTGTACCTGGCCTGCGGGCTGTACCTGGCCTGCGGGCTGTACCTGGCCTGCGGGCTGTAACGCAAAGAGCGGGCCCGGAGAATCCCGGTGCCCGCTCCAGCGGAAAGCTGACTGCTGTCGAGCCTGAAGGCTAGCCCTCGACCGGAACGATGCTCACGGTCTTGCGGCCCCGCCGGCTGCCGAACAGCACGTTGCCCGCGGCCAGCGCGAACAGCGTGTCGTCACTACCGCGGCCGACCAGGTCGCCCGGGTGGAACTTGGTGCCACGCTGCCGGACGATGATCTCGCCGGCGTTGACGAGCTGGCCGCCGAAGCGCTTGACGCCCAGTCGCTGGGCGTGCGAATCGCGACCGTTGCGGGAGCTGGATGCACCCTTCTTGTGTGCCATGGCTCTACTTCTTTCCGCTCTCGATGCCGGTGACCTTGACCTGCGACAGCTTCTGCCGGTGGCCGATGCGCTTGTGGTAACCAGTCTTGTTCTTGAACTTGTGGATCTTGATCTTCGGACCCTTGACCTGCCCAAGGATCTCACCGGTGACCGAGACGGCGGCGAGTTCGGTGGCGTCGGTGGTGACGTCCTCGCCGTCGACGAGCAGGATCGCGGGAAGCGCGACACTGGCGCCGGGGGCCAGATCCAGCTTCTCGACCGTCACGATGTCACCTACGGCGACCCGGTACTGCTTGCCGCCGGTCTTGACGATGGCGTACATCGCGAATCCACTCCTGTCGAACAGCTTGGAAGATCTCGGGTGCTTCTGGGTGTCTAGCCTTGCTGGTGCACGCGGGTGCTCGATACCCGCCTTCAGCGGCGGCGTCACACCAGAACGGCCCACCGCCGTGCTGTGGGCCGTTGTACAGATTACGCCTACGTCGGCCCGACAGGCAAAAGCGGCTATCGGTCATCTGCTACCACACGATTTTCGGCGCGCCGGCACCCCGGAGTTACCAAACCCCGGCCCTTGTCACATATCGGATTTTCTGTCACTATCCGATCATTATTGCTGTACGGCGGAGGAGACATTATGCAGCTTTCCCGGTTATTCGGCCGAGTTGCCATCACCCTGGTCCTGACGACCAGTGCGCTGACCGTGGCGCCGGTCGTCTCGGCGTACGCAGGGTGGCTCCCGGGTGATAACCAGGAGGTGACCACGACGTACTACTCCGACGCCACGCGCACCGTCGTCGTGGGACAGACCGTTTACGGGAATTGCGGCAATGACTACTCCTGGGGTACCGACTCTGCCTACCTCTCGCGCGCCCTTACCGACTGCTAGGCCAGTAGGCAGGATCGGCCGCTGTTGCCCCGGGCCGCAGGGCGGCTTGCAAGCGGAAGGCCAGCGCCAGCGAAGCTAGCCAGCCGGGTCTTCATCCACTGCGAGCCCGCGGGTCGCCTCCTGTCAGCTAACCGTCCACGGCGTTGACCGGCACCGGCGGACCGGCTGGGCGGCTCGCCGCCCGGCGACGACGTGGCCGGACCGGCTGAGCGGCTCCGGACTGCCCGGCGCCGACCTCGGGCGCCGCCGGTGGCGGCTGGGTGGCCACTGGTGCCGGTTCGGTTGCCGCCGCTGGTGCCGGCTCGGTTGTCGCAGCTGGTGGCGGCTGGGCCGGGGTGCTGGAGTCGCCGACGCCCCGCTCCGGCCGGTTCTTGGCAACGCCGTCTTGGTCGGTGCGGTCCCGGTCAGCGCGGCTTCGGCCTCGCGCGGCACGGCCTCGCCCGGTTCGGCCCGGCTCGGCAGGGCTCGGCTCGACAGGACTCGGGTCCACAGGACTCGGTTGGGCAGGACCCGTTTCAGTCCGGCCTGCTTCTGCAGTACCTGCTTCTGCAGGCCCTGATTGGGCAGTACCCGGTTGGGCAGTACCCCATGCGCTGGGTTCAGCCGGTGCCGGCTCGGACCCCTCCCCGGCCGGGTTCGCGGGGTGGCTACCGGCCGCCGGGCGCGAGCCGGCGTCGTCGTGGTGGCCGGTGGCCGCCGCGATTGCCGCCACCGCGCTGGCCGCCACCCGCCGCTTCTCGGCCTCGGCGGCGATCTCGGCCGGGTCGGGCTGCGCGACGGCCGGCTGCTCGGCCTTGGTGGCCTTGCGGCTGCGCCGGCCGCGGGCGGGCCGGTCCTCCTCGGCCGCGGGCCCGGACGAGGAGGTCGCCGAAGGGCTGGCACCGTTGGACCTTCGGTCCATGCCGTCCAGGTGCACGATCACGCCCCGGCCGTTGCACACCGAGCAGGGCTCGCTGAAGGCTTCGAGCAGTCCCTCGCCGACCCGCTTGCGGGTCATCTGCACCAGGCCGAGCGAGGTGACCTCGGCGACCTGGTGCTTGGTGCGGTCCCGGCCCAGGCATTCGGTCAGCCTGCGCAACACCAGGTCCCGGTTGCTTTCCAGCACCATGTCGATGAAGTCGATCACCACGATGCCGCCGATGTCGCGCAACCGGAGCTGGCGGACGATCTCCTCGGCCGCCTCCAGGTTGTTGCGGGTGACGGTCTGTTCGAGGTTGCCGCCCGAGCCGGTGTACTTGCCGGTGTTGACGTCCACCACCGTCATCGCCTCGGTGCGGTCGATCACCAGCGAGCCGCCGGAGGGCAGCCACACCTTGCGGTCCAGCGCCTTGGCCAGCTGCTCGTCCACCCGCAGGTCGCGGAACAGGTCCGATTCACCGGTGTGCCGCGAGATGCGGTCAGCCAGGTCGGGGGCGATGTCGCGCACGTAGTCGTTGATGGTGCGGTGGATCTCCGCGCCGGCGACCACCAGCTTCTTGAAGTCGTCGTTGAAGATGTCGCGGACCACCCGGATCGCCAGGTCCGGCTCGCCGTGCAGCAGCGACGGGCCTTCCGAGGACTGCTTGGCCTTCGCGGACTTGGTGCTGATCGACTCCCACTCGGACTTCAGCCGCTCGACGTCACTGATCAGGTCCTGCTCGGAGGCGCCCTCGGCGGCGGTCCGCACGATCACGCCGGCCTCGTCGGGCACCACCTTCTTCAGGATTGCCTTCAGGCGGCTGCGCTCGACGTCGGGAAGCTTGCGGCTGATGCCCGTCATGCCGCCGCCGGGCACGTAGACCACGAACCGGCCGGGCAGCGAGATCTGGCTGGTGAGCCGGGCGCCCTTGTGACCGATCGGGTCCTTGGTGACCTGCACCAGGACCATGTCCCCGGCATTGAGGGCGTTCTCGATGGATCGCGACTTGCCTTCCAGGCCCGCCACGTCCCAGTTGACCTCGCCGGCGTACAGCACGCCGTTGCGGCCACGGCCGATGTCGACGAACGCCGCCTCCATCGACGGTAGGACGTTCTGGACCCGGCCCAGGTAGACGTTGCCGACCGCGCTGCTGGCACTGGCCCGGGTCACGTAGTGCTCGACCAGGATGTCGTCCTCAAGGACGGCGATCTGGGTACGGTCACCGGCCTGGCGCACCGCCATCACCCGGTCCACCGACTCGCGGCGGGCCAGGAACTCGGCCTCGGTCAGGATCGGCGCGCGGCGCCGGCCGGTGTCGCGGTTGTCGCGGCGGCGCTGGCGCTTGGCCTCGAGCCTGGTCGAGCCCTTGACGCCCCGGACGCCGTCGTCATCGGCCGCGCTCCCCCGACTGGCGGCCCGACTGTCGCGCACGTGCACCACGGTGTTCGGCGGGTCGTCCTCGGACAGGGCTGCCTCGGCGCCGTCCCCGGCGCTGGAACGCCGCCGGCGGCGACGGCGCCGGGCGCTGGCCGACAGGGCCGCCTCGGCAACCTCTTCGGCATGGT
>DASZEI010000222.1:0-15029 GCA_035940975.1 Jatrophihabitans sp.
TCCGGTGCGTTTACGGGCTGGCTCACGGGCGGGCTCACAGGTTCGCTCCGTTCGCCGCGGTGTTCTCAGCGGCATTCTCAGCGGCATAGTGCGGGTTCTCCCAGATCACCGATGCGCCCTGGCCGAACCCGACGCACATCGCGGTCAGGCCGTAGCGCACCTCGGGGTGCTCGGCGAACTGCCGGGCCAGCTGGGTCATCAGCCGGACGCCGGAGGAGGCCAGCGGATGGCCCAGGGCGATCGCGCCGCCGTACTGGTTGACCCGAGGGTCGTCGTCATCGATGCCGTAGTGGTCGAGAAACGCCAGCACCTGGACGGCGAAGGCCTCGTTCAGCTCGAACAGCCCGATGTCGTCGATGCTCAGGCCGGTGCCGGCCAGCACCCGCTCGGTGGACGGGATCGGCCCGACTCCCATCACCTCGGGGTCGACGCCGGCGAAGGCGTAGCCGACCAGGTTCATCCGCACCGGCAGGCCGAGTTCGGCGGCGGCGTCCGAGCTGGCCAGGATGCAGGCGGTCGCCCCGTCGTTGAGGCCGGCGGCGTTGCCGGCGGTGATCCGGCCGTGCGGCCGGAACGGGGTCTTGAGCGTCGCCAGGTCCTCCAGGGTGGTGCTCGGGCGGGGCGGCTCGTCCTTGCTCGCCAGCCCCCAGCCCTGCTCGGCGGACCGGATCGCGACCGGCACCAGATCCGGCTGGATCTTGCCCTCGGCGTAGGCCTTGGCGACCTTCTCCTGGCTACGCAGCGCATAGCGGTCGGCGCGGTCCCTGGTCAGGTGCGGGAACCGGTCATGCAGGTTCTCGGCGGTCGCACCCATCGACAGCGCGTCCAGCGAGACCAGCTTGTCGGCCAGGAACCGCGGGTTCGGATCGGCGGCCTCGCCCATCGGGTGGCGGCCCATATGCTCGACGCCGCCGGCGATCGCCAGGTCGTAGGCGCCGAAGGCGATGGAGCCGGCGATGGTGGTGACGGCGGTCAGGCCACCGGCGCACATCCGGTCGATGGCGTAGCCGGGCACCGACTTGGGCAGCCCGGCCAGCATCCCGGCGACCCGGCCGATGGTCAGCCCCTGGTCACCGATCTGGGTGCTGGCCGCGATCGCGACCTCGTCGATCCGTTCCGGGGGGAGCTCCGGATGCCGGCGCAGCAGTTCGCGGATCACGGCGACGATCAGGTCGTCGGCGCGGGTCTCGGCATACATCCCCTTGCCGGCCTTGCCGAACGGGGTGCGGGCGCCATCGACGAAGACCACGTCGCGGACCGGCCGGCTCGCGCGGCCCTGCCGGGCGGGAGCCGCGATGGTGGCCGTGGCGAGGGGGGGATCAGTGGCAGGTGTGGTCACAACGGACTCCTGGGAAGCGTGCCGGCCGACAGTGTTACCGATGGGTAACTTTACCGGTCCGGCGCTGAGCGCGCTGCGGCGGGTTGCTGTGATCTGGCCGACGTGGCGGCGCGGAGTTGCGCTATGCGGGGTCGGACTGCGCCGGGTCGGACTGCGCCGGGTTGGACTGCGCCGGGTTGGACTGCGCGGGGTCGGACTGCGCCGTCTCGGACTGCGCCGTCTCGGACTGCGCCGCCTTGGGCGGTGGGGCCAGCAACGCCGCGGCCAACCGGCCGGCCAGCAGCTCGATCTGCCACGGCCGCGCGCCCAGCTCTGCCATCCGGGCTCGGACGCCGTCCTCGGTGACCGGCGTCACCGAGCGCCAGGCCAGCCGGCGAAGCACGTCGCCGGCCAGCAGGTTCTGGCTGAGCAGCCGTTGCTCGGCGGCGACCTCGGTGACCACCTGCTTGCAGGCCGCCAGCCGTACCGCCGCTGCCGGGTCCTTCTCGCGCCAGCGGGCTGGCGACGGCATCGCGTCCGGGTCGGTGCTCAGCTGGGCCAGCGGCGGCAGCTGGTCATCTGGTGCGTCCCGACCCTCGGTCAGCGCCTTGAACCAGTAGCTCGTCAGCCGCCGCTGCCGCGGGCCGCTGAAGATGGTGACCTTGCCTAGATCGGCCTGGTCCTTCGGATTGGCCTTGACGGCGGCCAGGATGGCGGCATCGGGCAGCGTCCGGCCGGGCGCGATGTCACGCTCGGCGGCCAGCCGGTCCCGGGCCTGCCACAACGACCGGACCATGGCCAGCTGGCGGCGGCTGCGCAGGTTGTGAATGCCGGAGGTCCGGCGCCACGGATCGCTGCGGGGGACCGACGGGCCGGCGTTCAGCACCGCCGCGAACTCCTGCTCGGCCCAGGCCAGCTTGCCGGTCCGTTCCAGCTCGGCCACCAGCACCTCGCGCAGCTCGATCAGCAGCTCGACGTCCAGGGCGGCGTAGTTGAGCCAGTCCGCCGGCAGCGGCCGGGTCGACCAGTCCGCCGCCGAGTGCCCCTTCTCCAGCGAGACGCCCAGGTACTGCTCGACCATGGTGCCCAGCGCGACCCGTTCCGAACCGAGCAGCCGGCCGGCCAGTTCGGTGTCGAACAGCCGGCGCGGACGCATCCCCAGCTCGGCGAGGCAGGACAGGTCCTGGGAAGCGGCGTGCAGGATCCACTCCGCGTCGGCCAGCGCCCGGTCGATCGAGCTCAGGTCGGGCAACGGGATCGGATCGATCAGCACGGTGCGGTATCCGGCCCGGCGCAGCTGCACCAGGTACGCGCGCTGGCTGTAGCGGTAACCGGAGGCGCGCTCGGCGTCGATGGCCACCGGACCGTGCCCGGCCGCCAACCCGGCGGCGGCCTCGGCGAGCTCGGCGGCCGTGGTCAGCGGGTGCGGGGTGCCCTCCCGTGGGGCGCGCAGGAACTGGACCGGCGGACCGGCGGACTCCATGGCTGGTAGCTCGGGCGTGCTGGCCGGGCCGGTCCCGCCGTCGGAGCCCATCCCGTCAGCGGTCACCGAGAACGGCCACACCCTCCGGTGGCAGGCCGGCGGCCGCGCAGAGCAGGTCGACGAAGGCCAGCAGGTGCGGTGAGAGGTCGGTGGACGTCGCCGTCCAGGAACCGCGCAGTTCGAGCTGGGTGGTGCTGCTGGGGCCGTGCACGTCACCGAACCGGGTGGAGGTGGTTTGGGTAACCGTGCCGCCCACCGCGGTGTAGTCGCCACCGCGCTGCTGCAGCGCCTCGGTCAGCCAGCTCCAGCCGACCGCCGGCAGCAGCGGATCGCCGGCCATGTCCGCGGCGAGGTCCGCCTGGGCATAGCCGACCAGCCGGATCTCGCCGTCCCATGCTTCGCTGCCGTCCGGGTCGTAGAGCACCACCAGCCGGCCGGTGGCCGAGTCGTGGGCGGTGGCTGAGCTGGCCCCGCCTGGGAGGATGTCCACCGCCACGGCGAAGGCCCACGGCGCCAGCCGCTGCGGGGGCCGGATCCGCTCCACCCGGGCCTGGGGCCGGACGGTGGTGGCCAGCAGGGTGCTGATCGCGGTGCGAAATGGTTCCGGGGCAGTGCTCGGCACCGCGTCGGCGTCCACGCTGCTCTCGGCAGCGGGCTCGCCGTCCGCGGGAAAGCCGGAGTCGGGCAACATGAGCGTGCGGGTCCCTTCCGAGTACCAGTGTGCGCGCATTCGCCAGGTGCGCGAGGAGAACTTCGCATGGTGGCCTTACACACGGCGTGAGGCGCGCCGCGCCCGGGGCGCGTGCAACCATGGGGGCGATGACAACGACCACCGATGTGCAGCCACCCGGCGGCCGGGCCACCCGTTCGCTGCTGGCACGCGCGGCGGCCGGTGAGCGGCTTGCCCACCCCCCGGTCTGGTTCATGCGCCAGGCCGGCCGCTCGCTGCCGGAATACCGCAAGCTCCGGCTCGGCACCTCGATGCTGCAGGCCTGCCGCACGCCCGACCTGGTCACCGAGATCACCCTGCAACCGGTGCGCCGGCACCGGGTGGACGCGGCGATCTTCTTCTCCGACATCGTGGTGCCGCTGGTGGCGGTGGACCTGGAGATCGAGATCGTGGCCGGGACCGGTCCGGTGGTGGCCCATCCGGTGCGCACTGCCGCCGACGTAGCCGCGGTACGCCGGCTGGAGGAGGCCGATGTCGCCGACATCGCGGTCTCGGTGCGCCAGCTGGTCGCCGAACTCGGCGACGTGCCGCTGATCGGTTTTGCGGGCGCGCCCTACACCCTGGCCAGTTACCTGATCGAGGGCGGCCCGTCCAAGGAGCACGCCCGGACCAAGGCCCTGATGTACTCCGAGCCGGCGCTCTGGCACGCCCTGCTGGAACGGCTGGCCGAGATCTCGGCCACCTTCCTGCGGGTGCAGCTCGACGCCGGCGCCTCGGCGGTTCAGCTGTTCGACTCCTGGGTGGGCGGGCTGTCGGCGGCCGACTATGCCGAGTACGTGCTGCCGCACTCGCAGGCGGTCTTCGCGGCACTGGCCGACCACCGGGTTCCCAAGATCCATTTCGGGGTGGGCACCGGTGAGCTGCTCGAGCTGATGCGCTCGGCGGGCGCTTCGGTGCTCGGCGTCGACTGGCGCGTCCCGCTCGACGTGGCGGCCCGGCGGATCGGCGGCGGCACTGCCGTACAGGGCAACCTCGACCCGGCGGTGCTGCTGGCCGACTGGCCGGTGATCGAGCGCTCGGTCCGCCGGATCGTCGAGGAGGGCCGCCGGGCGCCGGGCCACATCTTCAACCTGGGCCATGGCGTGCTGCCCGACACCGATCCTGACGTGCTGAGCCGGGTCGTCGAGCTCGTCCACTCGCTGTAGCGATGCCCACGGTTGCCGTCATCGGCGGCGGTATCGCGGGCTTGAGTGCCGCCGACCGGATCTCCCGAGCCCGCCCGGACGTCGAGGTGGTGCTGCTGGAGGGCGCCGGCCGGATCGGCGGCAAGCTGCTGCGCGCGCAGGTGGCCGGTGCCTGGGTGGACGTCGGCGCCGAGGCGATGCTGGCCCGCCGTCCCGAGGGAGTCCGGGCCGCCACCGAGGCGGGCCTGGCCGCCGACCTGATCGCGCCGCTGACCGGCTCGGCGCTGCTGCGCAGCCGCGGTGCCAACCACAGCCTGCCGGCCCGGACGCTGATCGGGGTGCCCTCGGACGTGGCGGCGGTCCGGGCCAGCGGCGTGCTGAGTGACCGGGCGCTGGCTCGGATCGAGAACGAGCCGGCCGGCGGGCCGTACCCGCCGCTGACCGAGGACGTCTCGGTAGGCGAGCTGGTCGGCCGGCGGTTCGGCACCGAGGTGGTGGACCGGCTGGTCGACCCGCTGCTCGGCGGCGTCTACGCAGGCGTTGCCCGGCAGCTGTCGCTGCAGGCGACGATGCCGGGACTGGCCGGCCGGCTGATGACGGACGGTGGCTCGCTGCTGCGAGCAGCCGCGGCGGCGGTCGGCCCGCCTGCTCCCGGATCGGTGTTCGCCAGCCTGACCGGCGGCCTGGCCCGGCTGGCCGAGCAACTGGCCGCCGCCGGCAGCTTCCGGGTGCGGACCTCGACGCCGGTTCGGCGGCTGCGCCGGACGCCCACCGGGTTCGAGCTGGCCCTGGGCTCGGTGCCCAGCCGCGAGCGGCTCGACGCGGACGCCGTGGTGGTGGCGGTGCCGGCCGGCAAGGCCGGGGCGCTGCTGGCCGAACTCGCCCCGGTGGCCGCCGCCGAGCTGAACTCGATCGAGACCGCCAGCCTGGTGATCGTGACGCTGGCCTTCGCCGGCGAGATCTATTGGGCGCCGGATGCGCTGCCAGCGGGCAGCGGGATCCTGGTGCCCGCGGTGGAGGGGCTGGCGGTGAAGGGCATGACGTTCTCGTCCCAGAAGTGGCCGGGGGTGGGCGCCGAGTCCGGCGTCGGGCTGCTGCGCGCCTCGCTCGGGCGGGCCGGTGAGCAGCAGACGGTGCAGCGCAGCGACGCCGAGCTGGTGGCGATGGTGCGCCAGGAGCTGGCCGAGATCACCGGCCTGGCGGCCGAACCGGTCGAGTGCCACGTCCAGCGCTGGGGTGGCGCGCTGCCCCAGTACGCCGTCGGGCACCTGCAGCGGGTGGCCCGGATCAGGGCCGACGTGCAGCGCGTCGCGGGCCTGGCGGTCTGCGGCGCCAGCTATGACGGGGTTGGCATTGCGGCCTGCATCGGTTCAGCTCACATCGCCGCCGACCGGGTGCTGGCCGGCCTGCGGCCGTCAGGACAATGACAGCCATGGTCGACGGCAAGCAGGCTCGCGAGCTCAACGATGTCATCCGCTACACCGCCTGGTCGGTGTTCACGGTCAGCCGGCCGCTGGGCGAGGCGCCCCGGGCGGAACTGGCGGCCGAGGTCGAGTCGCTGTTCGCCGACCTGGCCTCCCATGACGTCACGGTCCGGGGCAGCTACGACGTCTCGGCGCTGCGCGCCGACGCCGAGCTGATGATCTGGTGGCACGCCGAGACCGCCGAGCAGTTGCAGCAGGCCTACTCGAGGTTCCGGCGCACCAGGCTCGGCGGGCACCTGCGCCCGGTCTGGTCGGTGATGGCGCTGCACCGGCCGGCGGAGTTCAACAAGAGCCACATCCCGGCGTTCCTGGCCGAGGAGGAGGCCCGCCGCTTCGTCTGCGTCTACCCGTTCGTCCGGTCCTACGAGTGGTACCTGCTGGAAGACCGGGAACGGCGGGCGCTGCTGGCCGAGCACGGCAAGATGGCCCGCGACTATCCCGACGTCCGGGCCAACACGGTGGCGTCCTTCGCGCTGAATGACTTCGAGTGGATCCTGGCCTTCGAGGCCGACGAGCTGCACCGGATCGTGGACCTGATGCGGCACCTGCGCGGATCAGAGACCCGCCGGCATGTGCGCGAGGAGGTGCCGTTCTACACCGGCACCCGGCGCGGCATGGCCGAACTGGTCGAGTCGCTGCCGTAGCCGGCGGAGTGGTTGAGGCCGGCGGAGTGGTTGAGGCCGGCGAGTGGTTCAGGCCGGCGGAGTGGTTCAGGCCGAGGTGGTCGGGTCGCCGGCGTCGGCCTCGACGAACCGCATGCTGATCGAGTTGATGCAGTAGCGCAGGTCGGTCGGCGTGGCGTAGCCCTCGCCTTCGAAGACGTGCCCGAGGTGGCTGTGGCAGTTGGCGCACAGCACCTCGACCCGGCGCATGCCGAGACTGTTGTCGACCCGTTCCACGATTGCCGAACCCGCGAGCGGTGAGAAGAAGCTCGGCCAGCCGCAGTGCGAGTCGAACTTCTGGTCCGACCGGAACAGCTCGGCGCCGCAGGCCCGGCAGGAGTACACGCCGGTCTGGTGGTTGTCGGTGTACTCGCCGGTGTAGGGCCGCTCGGTTCCCGCCTTGCGCAACACCGCGTACTCGGCGGGCGAGAGCTCCGCCCGCCACTGCTCGTCGCTCTTGACGACCGGCGGGGTGGTCTGGTCGGTGGTCATGCAGTCAACAATACGCAGCGCAGCCACCCGCCGTGGGTGAGTCAGAAACCAGTGATGATGGCCAGCACGCTGAGCACGATGGGAGCCAGGATCAGCGCCACCAGCAGGAGCGCCATCGGGCGCGAGACCGCGCCGCGGCGGCTCAGGCCGGCGGCGAACTCACCCATCATCTGGATCTCCCCTTCGGGGGAGTAAGGGCTTACTGCCCGGTCCAGCTTGGGGTCCAGGTAGACGATGTGTCGCCCGGTCATCGGTGGTCGCCCCAGTTCGTTATCCACCAACACAGCATGCCTTGTTTCCGGTGCCACGTCAGGCACCGGGTCAAGTCAGCGGGTTGTCAGTCGGTGTAGGCCTCGTCCCGGAACCGGGACACCAGCTGGTCGGCGGCCTGCTGGCCGGCCGGGCCGGGGGCCACCGGCAGGGCCACCCGGCCGTAGAGCCACAGCAGCAGGTCCGAGGCGGTGCCGGTGATCCGCGGCAGGTCAGGCTGCGCCGGCCCGGTGCTGAACTTCAGCGTGCCGGGCAGGCTGTCATCGGTGATCGTCCAGTCGATCCGGGCGTCACTGGCGCTCAGCACCAGGGCACCGTCCAGGCTCGGCCCGGGGACGTCGGAAGGATCGTGCACGGTGGGCAGCGAGAAGGTCAGGAACTCCTCGATCGCGTCGGCCGACATCGCCGTGCCCAGGGCGATGTCGTGGCCGCCCGCGTGCTCGGCGTCCCAGTGGTGCACCGCCGCCTCTTGCACCTGGTGCCTGAGCACGAAGCCGGCGTTCTGCTGGGTCGGCGCCCAGGTCCAGCAGGGTGCGGCCGGGTCGGCGGCGGCCAGTACCCGCACCAGGTGCTCGGCGCCGGCCGTGAACCGGCTGATCAGCTCCTCGGGAGCCGGCCGGTCCGGTCCGCTGTCCTCCGCCGGTGGTTCGGCCAGCAGGCCGGCCACCACGGTCGACCAGAACCAGTGCACTCCGGTCAGGTGCCAGACCAGGTCGGCCACCGTCCAGCCGGGACAGTGCTCGACCGGCGCGTCCAGGTTCGACTCGGCGGCCTTGGCCAGCCTGGCGCTGTGCTCGGCGATCTCGGCCAGCGGGTCGAACCCGGCGGCGGGGTGGGGTGAAGTCACGAGGGGAAGGTAGCGGCACGGTCTGACACTGACCATCGAATTATCGTCTACCGTGCGGATATGGCATCGCCGTTCACCGAACTGCAGGTGGGGGACCGGACCGTCAAGATCACCAACCCGGACCGGGTCTACTTTCCGGCGACCGGTGCCACCAAGCTCGACCTGGCCGAGTACTACATCGCGGTCGGGGACGGGATAGTCCGGGCGCTGTTCGAGCGGCCCTGCATGCTGCACCGGTTCCCCGACGGCACCGGTGGCGAGCGGATCTATCAGAAGCGGCTGCCCAAGGGCGCCCCGGACTGGGTCGAGACGGTGCAGGTGCGCTTTCCGTCCGGCCGCACCGCCGACGAGTTGTGCGTCACCGAGCTTGCCAGCGTGATCTGGGCGGTGCAGATGTCGAGCGTGGAGTTCCACCCCTGGCACTCCCGCCGGGCCGACACCGAGCGCCCGGACGAGCTGCGGATCGACCTGGACCCGCAACCGGGACCCGACTTCGCCGACGCGGTCGAGGTGGCCGGCGTGGTCCGCGGCCTGCTCGACGAGCTCGGCGCGACCGGCTGGCCGAAGACGTCGGGCTCGCGGGGCCTGCACATCTACCTGCGGATCCTGCCCGAGCACGGCTTCACCCAGGTCCGCCGGGCCGCGCTGGCCTTCGCCCGCGAGGTGGAGCGCCGGGTCCCGGAGCTGGTGACCACCAAGTGGTGGAAGGAGGAGCGCGGCCAGCAGATCTTCATCGACTACAACCAGAACGCCCGGGACCGGACCATCGCCTCGGCGTACTCGGTCCGGGCCAGCACCGGGCTGGTGTCGGCGCCGATCAGCTGGGAGGAGCTGCCCGAGGTCCGGATGGAGGACTTCACGATGGCCACCATGCCGGCCCGGTTCGCCGAGCTGGGCGACCTGCACGCAGGCATCGACGAGGCGGTGTTCGACATCTCCGAGCTGCTGGACTGGTCCGAGCGCGACGAGCACGAACTGGGGCAGGGCGATGCCCCGTACCCGCCGAACTTTCCGAAGATGGAGGGCGAGCCACCCCGGGTGCAGCCTTCCAAGAAGGTCGCTTCCCATTGGGACCAGCATGGCGAGCGCATCGAGTGAGAGGGGTAGGCAGTGCTGTTCCCGCCGATGCCGCTTGCTGAATGGCAGGACACCAAAGAGACGCTGCACCGCTTCCTGCAGATCGCCGGCAAGGTGCGCCTGGCTCAGAGCCCGCTGCGCAACCACTGGTGGAACGTCCCGTTCCACGTGACCGCCCGTGGCCTGACCTCTCGACCGATGGGCCGCGACACCTTCTTCACGATCGACTTCGACTTCGTCGAACACCTGCTGCGGGTCGAGTGCAGCACCGGGCAGCGGCTGTCGTTCCCGCTGACCGAGCTGTCGGTGGCCGGGTTCTACCGGCAGCTGCTTGACGCCCTGGCCTCAGTCGGCTACCAGGTGTCGATCGACCGCCCGGAGCCATTCGACCTGGCCGACCGCACGCCGTTCGCCGAAGACTTCCACCACGCGACGTACGTGCCGGAACACGCCAACCGGTACTGGCAGATCCTGGGGCAGGTGTCGCTGGTGTTGGAGGAGTTCGCCGGTCGCAGCTACGCCAAGACCAGTCCGGTGCATCACTTCTGGCACACCATGGACATCGCGGTCACCCGGTTCTCCGGCCGCCCGGCCGATTTTCCGGCCGAGGTCGACCCGGTCACCCGGGAGGCCTACTCGCATGAGGTCATCAGCGCGGGGTTCTGGTTCGGCGACGACAGCTTCGCGGAGCCGGCGTTCTACAGCTATACCGCTCCGGAGCCCGCCGGGCTGGCCGAGGAGCCGCTGCGCCCGGACGAGGCGGTGTGGACTCCGAGGGGCGGCTCGCATCTGGCACTGTTGCGCTACGACGACGCCCGCGCCGGTGCCGACCCGTGGGGTGCCGTCCTGGAATTCCTGGAAAGCGCCTACCTAGCGGGGGCGCGCCAGGCCGGTTGGGACATCGAGGTGCTCCGCCATCCACGGGCCGCCGGCGCCGGATAGAGCGTAGGCATGCGTATTCGACGTGTACGCCTATCAGGCATACACTCACCACCATGGCTGTCATGAAGGATTCCCGGCTCGCCGTGCGGCTTTCGTCGGACCAGGACGCGCTGATTCGCCATGCCGCCGAGGTGGAGGGAACCAGCATCACCGACTTCACGGTCGCCGCCGCGGTGGCCCATGCCCGAGACGTGCTCGCCGAGCGCCGGGTCTTCGCTGTCGACGATGCGGCGTGGTCGGAGTTCCTCGCGATCCTGGACCGACCGGTGTCCTCCAAGCCACGCCTGGAGAAGCTCTTCACCGAACCGTCGGCCTTCGACGAGTCGTGACCGGATACAGCCGACCACGCCCGATCTCCGAGGACGACGACAGCTCAAGCTTCGACAGCGGCGAACCCAGCCTGGACGAATACCTGCGTAAGCGGGCGCTGTCCAACCATGGGCTGGGTGCCTCACGCTGCTTCGTGACCTGCCGCCACGGCCGGATCGTGGGGTACTACGCGCTTGCCCCAGCGAGCATCCAGCACCGTGACCTGTCGGGGAGATACCGGCGGAACATGCCCGACCCGGTGCCTGTCATCCTGCTGTCACGGCTTGCCGTCGACCGTAAGGAGCAGGGTTCGGGGCTCGGCAAGAACCTGCTGCGAGATGCGATAGCTCGTTCGGTGGCCGCGGCGGAAATCGTGGGCGTCCGAGCGCTGCTCGTCCATGCGCTTCACGAGCAAGCACGTGCCTTCTATCTCAAGTTCGACTTCGAGCCCTCGCCGACCGATCCGCTGCATCTGCTGCTACTCATCAAAGACGCCCGCGCCGGGCTAGGTCTGTGATGGCAACCACCAGAGGCGGTCGGCCTCAGGGACGGAGCACCGGTCAGCGGGTCAGTAGGACGACCGCGGCGGCGGCGACGCCGAGCCCGACCCGTTGCAGCGCGCCGGTGTGCTCCTTGAGCAGCAGCACCGCCAGCAGCACCGTGCCGGCCGGGTAGAGCGCGGTGATGACTGCCGACAGCGACAGCAGGCCGTGCCGGCTGGCCAGCAGGAAGGCCAGGTTGGCCGCGGCGTCCAGGATGCCCGCCACCGTGGCCAGGGCCAGCACCGGCCGGGGCATCCGGACGAAGCCGGCGACCGCCGCGGCCAGCGGCAGCACCAGTACCGCCGACACCAGCCGGGACAGCACCACCGGCCACATCCCGGAATCGTCGTCGGTGCGGGCCAAGCAGATGAAGTAGGCGCCGAACCCGACACCAGCCAGCACCGCCATGGTCAGCGGTCGCCAGCCGATCGGGCCGTGCGGGTGATCGGCCGGCTGCCGCGAGATCAGCGTCACCGCCAGCAGCCCGAGCACGATGCCCAGCCACGCCAGCAGGTGCGGCCGCTCACCCTGCAGCAACCCGCCCAGGATCGGCACCACCGCCGACATCACCGCGGTCACCGGTGAGATCACGTTCATCGGGGCCTGGCCGAGCGCGGTGTAGAGCAGTGCCACTCCGAGCAGGCCGGCCGCGCCGCCGGCCACGCTCCAGGCCAGCGTGCCCGCCGAGATCGGGCCGCCGTACACCGGCAGCAGCGCGGCCATCAGCAGCGCACCGATCGGGTAGCTGACCAGCAGCACCGTGATCGCCGGGATCCGGCGCGAGGCCAGGCCACCGATGAAGTCGCTCACCCCGTACGCGGCGGCAGCGAGCAGGGCGAACAGCACCGCCATCTCAGACTGGGGGCCCGCTCAGCCGCGCGGGCAACTGTCGCCGACCGGCGGCTTGGCGGTGACCAGGTAGCTGTCGACCTTGCTGGTGATGCAGGCGGTCTTGGGGTAGGCGGTGTGGCCCTCGCCGTTCCAGGTCAGCACCACCCCGGAGCCCAGCGCCTTGGCCAGCACCCCGGTCGCCGCGTACGGGGTTGCCGGGTCGTGCAGCGTGCCGATCACCAGGATCGGCGGCGCGCCGGGTGCCGAGGCGGGCGGCAGCGGGTGCTCCGAGCGTGGCCAGGAATGGCAGGAGTACAGCGAGGCGGCCGCGTTCGGCCCGAAGATGGGGTACTTCGAGATCCACTTCGACGCCACCGTGGCAACCAGCTCGTCGGTGATCTGCAGGGTGGAGTCGTTGCAGTTGATGGCCAGGTTGGCGTCCATGATGTTGGAGTAGTGCCCGGTCTCCGGATCGCGCTCCAGGTACTGGTCGGCCAGTACTTCGATCTTGTTGGCGTCGCCGTCCCGGGCCGCGATCAGGGCCTGCCCCAGGTCGTTCCACTGGGACTGGTCATACAGCGCCGAGGCGACCCCGATCAGCACGATGCCGCCGGTGGCCTTCCGGTCGCCGGCCGGGATCGGCGCCCGGTCCGCGGCGGCGATCAGTGCCCGCACCGCCGAACGTGGGTTGCCCAGCGCCGCGCAGGCCGGCCGCTTGAGGCAGTCGGCGGCGAACTGGTCGAAGGCGTCCTCGAAGGCCTTGGCCTGGCGCTCGTCGACGGTCAGCTCGTTGGCCACCGGGTCGACCGCGCCGTCCAGCACCGCCGTCCGGATCTGGGTGGGGAACTGGTGGGCGTAGGCCGCACCGAGCCGGGTGCCGTAGGAGAACCCCAGGTAGTTCAGCTTCTCATCGCCCACCGCCTGCCGGATCAGGTCCATGTCGTGGGCGGTCTCTTCGGTGTTGAAGTGGCCCAGCGCCGATCCGTACTCGGCGACGCAGGACTTCACCACCGCGTCCGAGGCGGTGCGGGCCTGGGCCCGGCCGACCGCGGTCCGGACGTCCGGATTGGCGGCGGCCAGCCGGTCCTTCTGCTGGTCGCTGATGCACCGGATCGGGTTTGACAGCCCGACGCCCCGGGGGTCGAAGCCCACCAGGTCGAAATGGTCCAGCACCGCATCGCTGAGCACGCTCACCAGGCCGGCCGCCAGGTTCACCCCGGATCCGCCCGGGCCGCCCGGGTTGACCAGCAGCGAGCCCAGCCGCTGGTTCTGGTGGTTGCTGCGCACCCGGACGACGAAGACGTCGGTGGTCTTGCCGGTGGGATCGCCGTAGTCCAGCGGCACCGTCACCTTGCCGCAGGAGAACTTCATGGCCTTGGCCCGCTCCGACCTGATCGCGGCCTGGAACTGCCCGGTGCAGTCGGAGAAGTTGACGCTGGCCGCCGGCTGGCTCGTCGAGGAGCTCGCCGAAGCGGAGCTGCTGGAGGCCGGGCTGGCGGCCGAGCCGGTCGCCGAACTCGTCGGGCTGGCCGGTGGGGTGGCTCGGTTGGTCGAGGTGCACGCCGCGCCGGCCAGCACCGTCAGGCCCGCGACGAGCACGGACAGCCGGGTTGTCAGGCGAGTGGGAAGCACACTCTGAGGCTATCCGAGGGGCCTACCCGGTCAGGAACGATGTCGCTCAACTGGAATGTCACCCGTCAGCGCGGCTCGCCCAGCCCGGGGACGATGTCGCTCAGCTGGAAGGTCACCGGCTGCTCGAGTTGTTCGTACGTGCACGACTCGGGCGTGCGGTCCGGACGCCACCGGTTGAACTGGGCGGTGTGCCGGAACCGGTTGCCCTCCATGTGGTCATAGCGCACCTCGACCACCCGCTCCGGGCGCAGCGGCACGAAGGACAGGTCCTTGCCGGCGTTCCAACGGGAGGTCTCGCTCTTGCGCGGGGTCCGCTCGCCGGCCTCGTGGGCGGCCCAGTTCCACGGGTGCTCCTCGAAGCTGGTCACCAGCGGTTGCATCTCCTCGAACAGTTCGTGCCGGCGGGCCATCGGGAACGCGCCGATCACCCCGACCGCGTTGAGCACGCCCTGGTCGTTGTAGAGGCCGAGCATCAGCGAGCCGATCACGTCCGGGCCGCTCTTGTGCAGCCGGTAGCCGGCGACCACGCAGTCGGCGGTGCGCTCGTGCTTGATCTTGAACATGACGCGCTTGTCGGGCTCGTAGATGCCCGACAGCGGCTTGGCGATCACCCCGTCCAGGCCGGCGCCCTCGAACTCGGAGAACCAGCGCTGCGCCACCTCCTGGTCGGTGGTCACCGGGGTGAGGTGGACCGCGGCGCCGGCACCGGCCAGCGCGCTCTCCAACGCGGCCCGGCGCTCGGTGAACGGCCGGTCGGTGAAATCCTGATCGCCCAGCGCGAGCAGGTCGAAGGCGATGAACGAGGCCGGGGTCTGCTTGCTCAGCAGCGTCACCCGCGACTGGGCGGGATGGATGCGCTGCTGCAGGGCGTCGAAGTCCAGCCCGCCGCCGGTGGCGACCACGATCTCGCCGTCGATCACGCACCGCTCGGGAAGTTCGGCCTTGACCGCCTCGACCAGCTCCGGGAAGTACCGGGTCATCGGCTTCTCGTTGCGGCTGCCGATCTCCACCTCGGCGCCGTCGCGGAAGACGATCGACCGGAAGCCGTCCCACTTGGGCTCGTAGATCTGGCCCGGCGGGATGTCCGCGACGGGCTTGGCCAGCATCGGCTTCACGGGCGGGTTGATCGGCAGGTCCATCGGCCCAGTCTCCCCGGTCTGCGCCCGACCGGAAGGGACGATCGGCCGATCTCGTACCCGAGTGAGTCGCAGGCTCCGGGGTAGTAGACCCGCATGACCTCACGGGTGGTGGTGCTGACCGGTGCGTCCAGCGGGATCGGCAGGGCC
>DASZEI010000223.1:0-4759 GCA_035940975.1 Jatrophihabitans sp.
ACCTGCAGCTGTACCGGATTCCGGATCCGGACCAGGCGATCGTCGACGCCTGCGCCGGCGAGTCGGTGCGGGCGGTGGCTCCCCCGCCGGCCGGCAGCGCGGGCACCGAGCCGATGCTGGCGCTGACCCGGTACGCGCTGGCCGAGACCGGGATCGCCGACTCGGTGCACCGGCTGATCGCCTCGGCCTCACCGCTGGCCCGGCCGGTTGCGAAGGGCCGCCGGTCGAAGAAGGGCGCGAGCACCGCAGACTCCGACCCGGAGGGCCTGGACGAGGTGCAGCGCAGCGCGGTCAACAACGTCCTTGCGCACGGGGTGAGCGTGCTGACCGGCGGGCCGGGTACCGGCAAGAGCCGGACGGTGGCCACCGTGGTGCGCGAGGCCGGCCGGCTCGGCAAGTCGGTGGCGCTGGCCGCCCCCACCGGCCGGGCCGCCAAGCGGCTGGCCGAACTGTGCGACGCCGAGGCGATGACGATCCACCGGCTGCTGGGCGTCCAGCCCCGGGCCGGCGAGGGTGGCGAGGTGGACTTCAGCGCCGGGTTCGCCCGGGGTGCGGACTGGCCGCTGGACGAGGACCTGGTGGTGGTCGACGAGGCCTCGATGCTGGACGTGGAGCTGGCCGCGGCGTTGCTGCGGGCCTGCGCCGACGGCACCCACCTGATGTTCGTGGGCGATTCCGCGCAGCTGCCCTCGATCGGGCCGGGCCAGGTGCTGGCCGACCTGATCGGTTCGGGCGCGGTCCCGGTGGTGGAGCTGGCCACCCTGTACCGCCAGGACGCCGGTGGCGCGATCGCCCGGCTGGCCACCGCGGTGCGGGCCGGCGCGCTGCCCGCGGTGGACTCCCCCGACCGTGAGGTGGTCATCGTCCCGGCCCGCGGATCCGCCGACTGCGCGCACCGGGTGGTGCAACTGATGACCGATTCGATCCCACGAGCGCTGGGTATCGAGACCGACCAGATCCAGGTGGTGACCCCGGTGCACCGCGGCCCGGCCGGCACCATCGAGCTGAACGCCGCGCTCAAGGCCCGGCTCAACCCCGCGCCCTTTCGCAAGTCCGCCAACCGGTTCGACCCCGGTGACCGGGTGGTCGCCACCGCGAACCACCTGGAGGCCAGCCCCACCGGCTTCGCCAACGGCGAGGTCGGGACGGTGACCGCGGTCCACGACAAGGTAGTCACCATCGACTTCGGCACCACGTCGCCGGCGCTGGCCGAGGTGTCGGGCAAGATGCTGGCCGACATCAGCCACGGCTGGGCGATCACCGTGCACCGGGCGCAGGGTTCGGAGTTCCGCGGGGTGATCGTGGTGCTGCCGCCGGAAGCGGTGCGGATGCTGTCGCGGCCGCTGGTCTACACGGCGCTGACCCGGGCCCGGGCGCACCTGTCGGTGGTGCACGGCAGCGGCCCGGCGCTGGCCCGGGCGGTCCGCGACATCGGCGCCACCCCGCGCCGCACGATGCTGGTCACCGCCCTGGCCACCGCACCGCGCCCAGGCGCCGATTCCGTAGCCGGTTCGTAAGGGCCTCCGCCAGGGTTCTGGGTGATCATGGGGTGGTGAACCCACCGCTGCGCAGGTTCGGCGTCGCCGCCCTGATCGGCCTGCTGGCAGCCGGGGTGGCGGTCGGGGTCGGTGAGCTGGTCGCCGCGCTGATCCGGCCGGCGGCCTCGCCGGTGATCGCGGTGGGCAACCGGTTCATCCTGCTGACCCCCGAGCCGGTGAAGCGGTTCGCCATCGAGGAGTTCGGCACCGACGACAAGGCCGTCCTGCTGGGCGGCATCTATGCGGTGCTGGCGGTGCTGGCGGTGCTGATCGGCCTGCTGGCGATGCGCTCGGTTCGACTGGGGCTGGCCGGCATCGCGTTGCTGGGCGCGGTGGGCAGCTACTGCGCGCTGACCGCGAATGCCCACCGGGCCGGCGACGCGGTGCCCTCGGTCGTCGGGGCGCTGGCCGCGATGGCCGTGCTGGTGCCGCTGGTCCGGGCCGCGGCGGGCACCGCGACCGAACCGCGCCGGCCCGGGACGCTGCTGGCCGACCGGCGCCGGTTCCTGCAGGGCGGCCTGGCCGGTGCCGGTCTGGCTCTGCTCGGCGGCTTCGGCGGCCGCGCGCTGCAGCACCGGCGCTTCGACGCCTCGGCGGCCCGGGCGGCGATCACGCTTCCCGAGCCGGTGTCGGGCCCCGGTCCGCTGCCGTCGGCCTCGGCGCAGGCCGCCGGCGGCACTACGGGTGCCAACAACTTCGACCTGGGTAAGACCTCGGTGCCGTTCCGGACGCCGGCGGACCGGTTCTACCGGATCGACACCGCGCTGTCGGTGCCGCAGATCAATCCCGACACCTGGAAGCTGCGGATCTCCGGCATGGTCGAGCGGCCGCTGACCCTGAGCTTCGCCGACCTGCTGGCCCGGCCCCTGGTGGAGCGCTGGATCACGCTGGCCTGCGTGTCCAACGAGGTCGGCGGCGAACTGGTCGGCAACGCCACCTTCCGCGGCGTGCTGCTGGCCGACCTGCTGCGCGAGGCCGGCATCTCACCGAAGGCCGACCAGTTGGTCGCCTCGTCCAGCGACGGGATGACGATCGGCTCGCCGACCGCGGTGCTGATGGACGGCCGGGACGCGATGCTGGCGGTCGGCATGAACGGTGAGCTGCTGACCACCGAGCACGGCTTTCCGGTGCGGATGGTGGTGCCGGGCCTGTACGGCTACGTCTCGGCCTGCAAGTGGGTCACCGGCCTGCGGGCCACCACCTTCGCCGACGTCCAGGCCTACTGGGTGCGGGGCGGCTGGGCGGCCCAGGGGCCGATCAAGCTGGCGTCCCGGATCGACCGGCCGGTGCCGCCGGGCGCGGTCAAGGTCGGCGAGACGGTGCCGGTGGCGGGGGTGGCCTGGGACCAGCATGTCGGGGTGTCCAGGGTCGAGGTGCAGGTCGACGACGGCCCGTGGCAGCAGGCCAGGCTGGCGCCGGTTCCGTCGGCCGACACCTGGCGGCAGTGGGTCTATCTGTGGACGCCGGAGTCGGCCGGCGAGCACCGGCTGCGGGTCCGGGCCTTCGACCAGAACGGCACCCCGCAGGTCGAGGCCGACACCGATCCGTTCCCGTCCGGTGCCACCGGCCTGCATAGCGTGACGGTGCGGGCCGCCCGCTGACCGCCAGCCGCCACGCCCGTCCGGCCTGCCCGGATTCAGGCCCGATCACGGTTAGCATCCGAGGAACCTTGCTTCGGTGAGTTCCTTCGTCCCGACGGGGCGATCCCCGCTGCGAGGGGCCAGCCGGTGGCCGGCCGGGGTGCATCTTGGGGGCAGCATGGCACGCACGAGCAGGCCCGGGTTGGGGCGGGAACGCGCCCTGAGCCTGACGCTGCTACTGCCGTCGCTGGCGGTGTTCGGGCTGTTCCTGTTCTGGCCGCTGACCAGGACCTTCACGCTGAGCACCACCGGCCAGGACCTGTTCGGGCGAGCCAACCGCTCGGTCGGCCTGGCCAACTTCAAGGCGGTCCTGCAGGATCCGGAGTTCAGCCGGGTGCTGGCGGTGACCGCGGGCTACGTGCTGCTGACGGTGCTGCCCAGCATCCTGCTAGCGCTGGTGCTGGCCCTGCTGCTGCAGCATCCGCTGGCGGGCCTGCGGGTGCTGCGCTCGGCGTTCGCGATGCCGTTCGCCTACTCGGTGGCCGCCGCCTCGGTGGTGTTCGCCGCCTTGTTCAACCCGGCCATCGGCATCGCGAACTACCTGGTGACGTCGCTGGGCTTCGCACCGGTGGACTGGCTGACCAAGCCGGGCACCGCCCTGATCAGCATCGCGATCACCACCATCTGGATGAACCTGGGCTACAACATGCTGGTGCTGCTGGCCGGCATCGGCGGCGTGGACGAGCAGCTGTACGAGGCGGCCCGGCTGGACGGTGCCGGCACCCTGCGGATCGCCCGGTCGATCACCATCCCGATGATCACCCCGACGCTGTTCTTCCTGATCGTGGTGGACACCATCCACGCGCTGCAGAGCTTCGGCCAGATCCACCTGCTGACCCGGGGCGGTCCGACCGGGCATACCACCACGCTCGTGTACTGGATCTATCACACCGCCTTCGCCAACGGGGCCTCCGACTACGGCACCGGCTCGGCGCAGGCGATCGTCCTGCTGGCGGTGGTCATCGCCGTCACCGCGATCCAGTTCGGGGTGCTCGAACGAAAGGTGTTCTACCGATGAGCGTGGCCATCCAGGGGCCGCCGGCGGCCCGCGCCGAGCAGCCACCCGCAACCGTGCGGGCCAGGCCCCGGCTGTCGGCCGGCCGGCTGGGCCGGATCGTCGCGCTCGTGGCACTGGCCGTGGTGGTGCTGTTCCCGGTCTATTACACCGTGGTCGGCAGCGTGATGGGTCCCGGCGACATCGCCAGCGCTCCCCCGTCGCTGATCCCGCACAAGCTGACCTTCGACAACTACCGGGGCGTCTTCCACGCCATCCCGCTGGGGCGCCAGTACTTCAACTCCACGCTCGTCGCGGTGGCGATCACCGTCTCCCAGCTGGTGTGCGCGGTGCTGTCGGCCTACGCGTTCGCCTTCCTGGCGATGCCGTTCAAGCGGGCGTTCTTCGCGCTGTTCATGCTGACCCTGATGGTGCCGTGGGAGGCGATCATCATCCCGAACTTCCTGTTCATGGCCGAACACCAGTTGCGCAACAACTACCTGGCGCTGATCCTGCCGTTCCTGGCCGGCGGGTTCGGCACCTTCCTGTTGCGGCAGTCCTTCCGCAGCTTCCCGGTCGAGTTGCGC
>DASZEI010000224.1:0-9197 GCA_035940975.1 Jatrophihabitans sp.
CGACGCCCGGGTGGCCGCGGCGACCGTCGCCGTGCACAAGCCGCAGGCGCCGATCCCGCTGAGCTTCGCCGACGTCGCGGTGACGATCCGGCGGACTCGCGCCGACCTCGCCGGATGAGCGGCCGGAGGGCTCGGCGATGAGCAACGCGGTGCTGTCGATCGGGTCCAACATCGGTGACCGGTTGGCCCAGCTGCGCTCGGCCGTCGCGGGGCTCTCGCCGTACCTGACCGCGGCCTCGCCGGTCTTCCAGACGCCACCGTGGGGCCCGGTACGGCAGCAGCCGTTCTACAACGCCGTGCTGTTGGTCACCGATCCGCAGGCCGGCCCCGCCGACTGGCTGGCCCGCGCCCAGGCCTGCGAGCAGGCGGCCGGCCGGACCCGCGAGCAGCGCTGGGGGCCGCGCACCCTGGACGTGGACGTGATCACCGTCGATGACGTGCGCAGTGACGACCCGGAACTGACCCTGCCGCATCCTCGAGCCGCCGAACGGGCCTTCGTCCTGGTGCCGTGGTGGTCGGTCGATCCCGAGGCGCAGCTGCCCGGGCGGGGCTCGGTGCTGCAGCTGATGCAGGCGCTGCCTGCCAAGGAGGTGGCGGCCGTGCAACTGCTGCCGGCGGCCCGGTTGTGGCCATGATGCGCCGGACCAGCCTCACCGACCTGCTGATCCCGTTCGTGCTGGCGGCCGGGCTGACCTATGCGCTGTTGCGCATCGGCTACGAGTCGCTGCCGCCGTTCCAGTGGTTCATCGCGCTGCCGGTCGCGGCGCTGGCCGTCGCCGAGCTGGTGATCGCGCGCCGGGTGCGGGCGGCGGTGCGGCACCAGCCGCAGGCCAAACCGATGACCGCGCTGGCGATCGCCCGCGCCGTGGCGTTGGGAAAGGCCACCGTGCTGGTCGCGGCGGTGGTGGCCGGGGCGGCGGCGGCCCTGGTTCTCAAGCTGTTGCCGTCGTCCGGGCAGGCCAACACGGCCGGGCACGACCTGTGGGTCGGCTACCTGCTGCTGGCCGTCACCGCCCTGTTGCTGGGGGCCGGGCTGGTGCTGGAACGGGCCGGCATCGACCCGGGGCACGGCCGCCGCTGAGCGAGCCGGGCGGATGCGTCAGAACCAGTGGCTGTCCTGGCGCTGATCGGCGGCTTGCGCGTGCTGCTCGTCGGCACCCGCGCTGACCTGGCAGGCCATCGACCGCACCGTCGCGTCGATGTCGACCGCTGTCTGATCAGCCAGCAGGTACACTAGGTAGGCAAGCTCGCAGAGCCCCGGTTGCCAGTCCTGCGGGATCCGGAACGGCCGACGGCCGCCCTCGGTCGCGGCGTTGGTCAGGTCGGCCAGCCTGCCCAGCGCGGCGGCAGCCTGCAGCAACAGCGCCGGCGCGGTGCTGTGCGAACCGGCCTGGTCAGCGGCTCGGGCAACGGTGGCCTGCAGATCGTTCACAGCCGCAGAACCTAGCCGACCCGGCGTCGATCCGCGTGCTGACGTGGCCGTCGCACCGCCCCACCCGCCTCGGCGTTGCTCGCCTCACTGCGGCGGCGACCGGCGGGTCGGGCCTACTAGGCTCTAGCCGTGATCCAGTCCGGTGACGCCCCGCGGTTGCGGGTTGCCGTCGTCGGGGTCGGCCGGGTCGGGTCGGTGCTCGGAGCCGCGCTCAGCCGGGCCGGGCACCTGGTGGTGGCCGGCACCGGTGTCAGCGCGGATTCCCAGCGGCGAGCCGCCCGGCTGCTGCCCGGGGTGGCGCTGATGCCCGCCGACGAGGCGGTGGCGCAGGCCGACCTGGTGCTGCTGACCGTCCCGGACAGCGAGTTGGCCGGTTTGATCCATGGGCTGGCCGCGACCGGCGCCTGGCAGGTCGGCCAGCTGGCGGTGCACACCTCCGGCGCCAATGGCGTCGCGATCTTCGACCCGGCGGTCGGCGCCGGGGTGGTCGGCATGGCGCTGCACCCGGTGATGACCTTCGCCGGTCGCCCCGAGGACCTGCAGCGGCTGGACGGCGCCGCGTTCGGCGTCACCGCGCCCGAAGAGTTCCGCCCGGTCGCCGAGACCCTGGTGCTGGAACTGGGTGGCGAGCCGGTCTGGGTGCCCGAATCGGCCCGGCCGGCATACCACGCAGCGCTGTCGATGGGGTCCAACCACCTGGTGACGCTGGTGAACGACTCCCGCGACGTGCTGGCCACGTCCGGTGTCGAGGATCCCACCCGGCTGCTGGCGCCGCTGCTGTCGGCATCGCTGGACAACGCGCTCCGGCTGGCCGACGAAGCGTTGACCGGCCCGGTGTCGCGAGGTGACCGGGGCACCCTGGAGGCCCACATCCGAGCCCTGCAGGGCACCGCCTACCTGCAGCCCTACCTGGCGATGGCACTGCGCACCATGCAGCGCGCCCACGCCGCCGGCCGGCTGACCCGGTTGCAGTGCGCCGACCTGCTCGAAGGCATCGAGCACGCCGAAGGCGAGGGCCGGTGACCCGGCTGGTCCGTACCGGCGAGGAGCTGGCCGCCGCCCGGGCCGGGTTGGCCGAGCGGCTCGGGCCCGACCCGACCGTGGGCCTGGTGCCGACGATGGGCGCCCTGCATGCCGGCCACCTGGCTTTGATCGACGCGGCCCGCAGCAGCTGCGACGCCGTGCTGACCAGCATCTTCGTCAACCCGATGCAGTTCCATCAGGCCGCGGATCTGGCGCGCTACCCGCGCCGGCTGCCCGACGACCTGGCGATGTGCGAGCAGCACGGGGTCGACGTGGTGTGGGCGCCGGAGGTGAGCGAGATCTATCCCGACGGCCCGCCCGCGGTCTGGGTGACCGCCGGTGAGCTGGCCGACCAGCTCGAGGGCCCGAACCGGCCGGGTCACTTCGACGGCGTCCTGACGGTGGTCACCAAGCTGTTCGCCGCCGTCCGGCCGGACCGGGCCTTCTTCGGTGAGAAGGATTACCAGCAGCTGATCCTGATCCGGCGGATGGTTCGCGATCTGGGCCAGCAGGTGCGGGTGGACTCGGTGCCGACCGTCCGCGAACCCGACGGGCTGGCGCTGTCGAGCCGTAACGTCCTGCTGTCGCCGTCCGAACGCGCGAACGCCCGGTATCTCAGCGCCGCGCTGGTGGCCGGTCGGGACGCGGCCGGGTCCGCGGATGCGGTGCTGGCCGCCGCCCACCGGGTGCTGGCCACAGCGGTAGGAGTGGACGTGGACTACCTGGAACTGCGCGATCCCCATCTGGGTCCGCCGCCGGTGGCGGGCCCGGCGCGGCTGCTGGTCGCGGCCAGGGTGGGTTCGATCCGGCTGATCGACAACGTCGCCGTCGAGCTGGGCCGATGAACCTGCCACAGCGGCTGCTGGCGCCGGCGCCGGGCTGGATCGTCGAGACCGACGTGGTGGTGGTCGGCTCCGGCATCGCCGGGCTCACCACCGCCCTGCGGATCGCCGCCGGGCCCGCTGCCGGCCCGGCGGAGGGCTCGGGCCTGCGAGTGCTGGTGGTGACCAAGGACGTGCTGGCCGCCGGCTCCACCCGGTGGGCGCAGGGCGGCATCGCCGCGGCGCTCGGGCCCGACGACAGCGCCGAGGCGCACCTGACCGACACCCTGGTGGCCGGCGTCGGGATCTGCGACGTCGATGCGGTGCGGGTGCTGGTCGACGAGGGGCCGCAGGCGGTCCGGGAGTTGATCGAGCTCGGTACCCGCTTCGACCGCTCCAGCACCGGGGAGCTGTCGCTGACCCGGGAGGGCGGCCACCACGCCGACCGGATCGCTCACGCCGGCGGTGACGCCACCGGCGCCGAGATCGAGCGGGCCCTGGTCGCGGCGGTGCTGGCGGCGCCCGGCATCGAGGTGATCGAGCACGCCCTGGTGCTGGACCTGCTGCCCACCGCGGCCGGCGGCGTCGGTGCGGTGACCCTGCACGTGATGGGCGAGGGCCAGCTCGACGGTGTCGGCGCGGTCCGGGCCCGGGCCTTCGTGCTGGCCACCGGCGGCATCGGCCAGATCTATGCCGCCACCACCAATCCGCCGGTCTCGACCGGTGACGGGGTGGCGGCGGCGCTGCGGGCCGGCGCGGTGGTCCGCGACCTGGAGTTCGTGCAGTTCCACCCGACGGTGCTGTGGCTCGGCGGCAGCGCGGCCGGCCAGCAGCCGCTGGTCAGCGAGGCGGTGCGCGGCGAGGGCGCCGTGCTGGTCGACGCGCAGGGAGTCCGGTTCATGCAGGGCCAGCACGAACTGGCCGACCTCGCCCCGCGCGACGTGGTGGCCAAGGCCATCCTGCGCCGGATGCACGAGACCGGTGCCGAGCACGTCTGGCTGGACGCCCGGCACTTCGGCGCGGAGAAGTGGCGGGTCCGGTTCCCCACCATCCTTGCCACCCTGACCTCGCTGGGCCTGGATCCGGTGACCGAGCTGATTCCGGTTGCGCCGGCCTGCCACTACGCCTCCGGCGGCGTCGCCACCGACCTGAACGGCCGCACCTCGGTGGCCGGGCTGTACGCCTGCGGCGAGGTCGCCTGCACCGGGGTGCACGGCGCCAACCGGCTGGCCTCGAACTCCCTGCTGGAAGGCCTGGTGTTCGGCAGGCGGATCGCGGCCGACGTGCTGCGCACCGTCCCGCCCGGTGCGCCGCTGCTCGACCTGGGAATCGACGTGCGCGGCAACGGCATCGCCGCGGCCGGCATCCGGCGGGCGCTGCAGCATGAGATGTCGGCCGACGCGGGGGTGATCCGTGACGCCGCCGGCCTGGGGCGGGCCGCCGGCAGCCTGCAGAAGCTGGCCGCCCAGCGCAGCCGCGAGCCGGGCACCGAGTCGTGGGAGGCGACCAACCTGCTGACGGTGGCCAGTGCCCTGGTCGCCGCGGCCGGTCGCCGGGCCGAGACCCGCGGCTCGCACTGGCGCCAGGACTGCCCCGAGCGCGACGACCGGAACTGGTGCGGCCACCTGGACCTGCGGCTCGGGCCGGACGGCACCATCTCCACCGACTACATCGCCACATCTGAGCTGAGGACCGGGCCATGAGCGACTCGATCGATCCCGCGATACTGGATGCCCTCGACACGGCCGGACTGGACACCGGGCAGGTCGCCGACCTGGTGGACCGGGCGCTGGCCGAGGACCTGGCCGACGGCCCGGACGTCACCACGGCGGCGACCGTCCCCGGGGACCAGGCCGGCCAGGTCGAGGCGGTGCCGCGCGAGGCCGGGGTGCTGGCCGGCCTGCCGGTGGCGGCCTACGTCTTCGCGGTGGTGGGCGGGGGCCGGGTGGAGGTGCGGATGCTGGCCGCCGACGGCAGCATCGTGCGTCCGGGCGATGTGCTGCTCAGCGCGTCCGGGCCGGTCCGGGACCTGCTCACCGCGGAACGGACGGCGCTGAACCTGCTCACCCACCTGTCCGGGGTGGCCACCCTCACCCGGATCTGGACCGACACGATCCGTGGCTCGGGTGCCAGCATCCGTGACACCCGCAAGACCCTGCCGGGACTGCGCGCGCTGGAGAAGTACGCGGTGCGCTGCGGCGGTGGCGTCAATCACCGGATGTCGCTGTCGGACGCGGCGCTGATCAAGGACAACCACATCGCCGCCGCCGGTTCGGTGACCAAGGCCTTCGAACTGGTCCGCGCGGCCGCACCCGAGCTGCCGGTGGAGATCGAGGTCGACACCGTGGCCCAGTGCGAGGAGGCGATCGCGGCCGGGGCCGAGCTGATCCTGCTCGACAACATGAACCTGGGCGAGCTGCGCAGCTGCGTGGCGCTGGCTGCCGGTGCCGGTGGCCGGGTCAAGCTCGAAGCCTCCGGCGGGCTGAGCCTGCAGGTGGCGGCCGCGGTCGCCGGCAGCGGGGTGGACTACCTCGCCGTCGGCGCGTTGACCCATTCCGCGCCGGTGCTCGACATCGGGCTGGACCTGCGGGTGCGCACCGGCCCGGCCGGGGTCGAGGGCAGGGGCTGAGGGCTGATGCTGCTGGCCATCGACATCGGCAACACCAACACGGTGCTCGGCGTCTTCGAAGGCGATCGGCTGGTGCGCTCCTGGCGGGTCAAGACCGATGCCCGCAACACCGCCGACGAGCTGATGCTCACCTACACGGGCCTGCTGCAGGACGTGCCGGTGACCGCGATCTCCGGCTGTTCGACGGTGCCGGCCGCGCTGCGCGAGCTTCGGGCGATGCTCAGCAGGTACTGGCCCGGGGTGCCGACCGTGCTGGTCGAGCCGGGCATCAAGACCGGGGTGGCGTTGCTGTTCGACAACCCCAAGGAGGTCGGTGCCGACCGGATCGTCAACACCCTGGCGGCCTTCTCGCTGGTCAACGGCCCGGCCATCGTGGTCGATTTCGGCACCTCCACCAACTTCGACGTGGTCAGCGGCAAGGGCGAGTTCCTCGGCGGGGCGCTGGCCCCGGGAATCGAGATCTCGCTGGACGCCCTCGCCGCCCGGGCTGCCCAGCTGCGCAAGGTGGAGCTGATAGCGCCCCGGTCCCCGATCGGCAAGAACACCGTCGAGGCGCTGCAGTCCGGAATCCTGTACGGCTTCGCCGGCCAGGTCGACGGGCTGGTCAGGCGGATCGCGGCCACCCTGGTTCCCGAGGCACCGGGCTCGGTGGAGGTGATCGCCACCGGCGGGCTGGCCTCACTGGTGGTGGAGCACGCCGAGACCGTCAACCGGCACGAGCCCGACCTGACGCTGCTCGGCCTCCGGCTGATCTTCGAACGCAACCAGTGAGCGCGCGCACCGGCTCAGCGCCGGTACTGCCACAGCACCTGGGTGCGCTGCGGTAAGGCCACTACCGGAGCTTGCAGCTGGGCGTACTGGCTGACCAGGATGCGCAGCCGCTGGTCGATGGCGTCCTGATCGGCCTTGGAGCGGGTGATCACCCAGCTCCAGGTGTGCACCAGATCGCGCAGACCGCCGGGTCCGGGCAGCAGGTGCTCGGAGGGCACCGACGCCTGTTCGAGACCGGTGAACAGCTCACCATCGAGCTCGTCGAACTGCTCCGACTGCTGGGGTTCGGGCTTGCGGGTGGCTGCGTAGAGCTTGAGCACCCACTCCACGCCGCGGTCCGGCAGGTTCCAGAGCAGGCCCACCACGCCGCCCGGACGCAGCACCCGGGCGAATTCCCGGTCGGCGTCCGGGCGCGCGAACCAGTGGAAGGCCTGGCCGGCCACGATCGCATCCACCGAGTGGTCCGGCAGCGGGATGTGCTCGGCGCTACCCGCCAGCGCCCGCACCCCCGGCAACCGATCCGCCAGCACGGCCAGCATCTGCGGATCGGGCTCGACAGCGACCACCTCGTCGCCCCGACCGAGCAACTCGGCGGTCAGCTTGCCGGTGCCGGCGCCGATGTCCAGGATCCGGGGCGCTCGATCGGCGGCCTGGGCGTTCTTCAGGCCGGCGAGCACCAGGTCGATCGCCGCCGCCGGGTAGGACGGTCGCACCTGGTGGTAGCGGGCGGCCTCGGTTCCGAAGGAACGGGCGAACACCGAGGCGGACACCTCCTGCCGGTCCGGCAGCCCGGCCGGCGGCGCATCGGTCATGCGTGCGACCTTAGCCTCGAACGCCGGGGTCGGCTCGGCCACAGCCGGGGAGGTGCCGAGCCGCTCGGGACCCGGCGCGCCGATAGGCTGAATCAGTGACCGATTCCGCTACCGCCGCCGACGCCAACGACGACCTGCCCGAACAGGTCCGGATCCGGCGGGGCAAGTACGACCGGTTGATGGCTGATGCCGACCGGGCCCCGTTTCCGGTGACGGTGCCCCGCACGCACACCCTGGCACAGATCCGACAGGCCTATCCGGACCTGGCCGCCGGCGCCGAGACCGGCCAGGCGGTCGGTGTGACCGGTCGGGTGATCTTCGTCCGCAACACCGGCAAGCTCTGCTTCGCGACCCTGCGCGAGGCCGGCGTCGAGCTGCAGGTGATGCTGTCGGCCGACCGGATCGGGCCGCAGCCGCTGGCTGCCTGGAAGTCCGACGTAGACCTGGGCGATCAGGTATTCGTCACCGGTGAGGTCATCTCGTCTCGCCGGGGGGAGCTGTCGGTGCTGGCCGACTCCTGGCGGATGACTGCCAAGGCGCTGAGACCCCTGCCGGTGGCGCACAAGCCGATGGGCGAGGAGACCCGCGTCCGGCAGCGCTATGTCGATCTGATCGTGCGTTCGGACGCCCGCCGAATGGTGATCATCCGGGCCCAGGTGCTGGCCTCGATCCGCCGTACGCTGAACCAGCGGGGATTTATCGAGGTCGAGACGCCGATTCTGCAGTCGGTGCACGGTGGAGCGGCCGCCAGGCCATTTCAGACGCACCTCAATGCATTCGACCAGCCGATGTCGCTTCGAATCGCGCTCGAGTTATATCTCAAGCGTGTCCTGGTCGGCGGAATCGATCGTGTTTTCGAAATCGGCAAGACCTTCCGCAACGAAGGGATCGACTCCACCCATTCGGCGGAATTCACCATGCTCGAGGCGTATGAGGCCTACGGCGATTACAAGTCGGTCGCCGAGTGGACCCGCGCCATCATTCTGGATGCCGCTATGGCGGTCGGCGTAGAAACGCCCCGGACCGCTGACGGAGTGGATATCGATCTCGTTACGAAGTGGCGGTGGGCGTCAATCTATGATCTAGTGTCCGCCGCCGTCGACGAATCGGTTACGCCGGCCTCCGACACATGTCAGCTACGGGACCTCGCGGCTTCACGAAATGTCGCGCTCAAGCCGGAGTGGGGTGCTGGTGAGATACTTCTGGAGATATACGAAAAGTTGGTAGAACATACCTTAATTCAACCGACGTTCGTGTGCGACTATCCGCGCTCGGTCCGGCCGCTGGCCCGACAGCACCGGTCTGATCCCAGGCTCGCCGAAGCGTGGGACCTAGTGATCGGCGGCGTCGAGATCGCCCCCGGATACTCCGAATTGGCCGACCCGGTCGAGCAACGGCGGGTGCTCATGGAGCAATCCCTGGCTGTCGCCGCGGGCGATCCGGATGCTATGCAACTGGATGAGGACTTCTTGCAGGCGCTCGAATACGGCATGCCGCCGAGTGGTGGAATGGGGCTCGGCGTCGACCGGTTGATCGGTATGCTGACCGGCAAGGGAATTAGGGAAACCATCCTATTCCCGCTTCTCAAGCCGCTGTAGCCTGGCTGCAAGCCGGCGATATCGCGTCGACAGTCGCGCCATCGCCCCGCAGTTGTCCACAACGGCGGCGTTTCGATATCTCATCGTCGGACGCTTGATGCTTTAATGGTT
>DASZEI010000225.1:0-8325 GCA_035940975.1 Jatrophihabitans sp.
AGCCGCCCCGGCCGAAGGGCCAGGGCGTGGTCGCGGTCGTCAGCCTGCACGCGGGCGGCGGCGGCAACCAGGGGGTGGCCGAGGCCCTGCGGGAGGTGCTGCCGGACGCCGACGTCGTGGAGCTCACCGAGCAGGACGACGTCGCCGAGGTGATGAAGGCGGCCGCCGCCCGCGCCGAGGTCCTCGGCGTCATCGGCGGGGACGGCACCGTCAATGCCGCCGCGACCGCCGCCGTGGACGCCGGCGTGCCGCTGCTGGTGGTGCCGGCCGGCACCTTCAACCACTTCGCCAAGGACCTCGAACTGAACGAGGTCGAGGACGCGGTCGAGGCGCTGGCCGCCGGCCGCGCAGTCAGCATCGATGTCGGCGAGGTCGAAGGAAAGCTGTTCCTCAACACCGCCAGCCTCGGCAGCTACCCGGAGTTCGTGAAGATCCGGGAGCGCTGGGAGGGGCGGCTGGGCAAGCCGCTGGCCGCGGCCTGGGCGATCAGCCAGGTGCTGCGCAAGTGCCCGCCGCTGGCCGCCGAGGTGAACGGCGTCAAGCGCCGGCTGGTGATGATCTTCATCGGCAACGGCGGCTACTCGCCGCGCGGCTTCGTGCCCAGGTGGCGGGCCCGGCTGAACTCCGGCCAGTTGGACGTGCGCCTGGTCGACTCGGCGCTGCCCGGCTCGTGGTGGCGGCTGCTGCTCGGCGCGCTCAGCGGCGACATGTACCGCAGTTCGCGCTACCTGGAAAACCGTACCGACAACCTGACGGTCACCATTTCCGGACCGCCCGGCTACCTGGCCCGGGACGGCGAAGTGGCTGACGCGCCCACCAAGGTGACCTTTTCGATACGGCCCGAAGCGCTCACCGTCTACCGCGGTGCTCCCGCCGGCACGGGCCGCTGACTCACCGCTCACCGCACCGCTCACTGCACCGCTCACTTCACCGATTACCGCACCGATCGAACGCGCCGACCGCACCGTCCCGGCCTGATCATGCGGCAGGGCCGCGACCCGGCGACCGGGCCTGTACGACGGAATCGCGCGGTATTAATTGGGTCGAGTCCGGAATTCGGCAAGCCACGAGAAATAGTGCGGACGGGGTTTTGCCAGGTTTGTATCGCTGCAGTCATCCAGCCCCCTCTTTGCAAAATCGATGGGGTGTGGGCCAGGTGGTCCTAATTACTGGTTCCACCCGGTCTGGGGCCTGAGCTAGTGTCTGCACACCGCGGCGTACCTAAGGAGTTCGATCCGTGCCGACCAATCAGATCGAAGAGCTCTTCCTGGGGCTCGCCGCGATCCTGGTCCTGGCAAGGATCCTTGGTGTGGTCGCCGCCCGGCTCGGGCAGCCGCCGGTGATCGGCGAGATCGTCGCCGGGGTGGCGATGGGCCCCACGCTGTTCCACGGCCAGATCGCCTCGACGCTGTTTCCCACCGAGATCCGGCCGCTGCTGGCATCGCTGGCCAACGTCGGGCTGGCCCTGTTCATGTTCATGGTCGGCAGCGAGTTGGAACACGCGACGGTCATCGAGCGCAAGCGGGTGCCGATCAGCGTCTCCATCGGCTCGACCGCGCTGCCGTTCCTGCTGGGCTCGGGGCTCGGCCTCTACCTGTACTCCGCCCACGGCGACGGGCACCGGCTCGCCTTCGTGCTGTTCTTCGCGGCCGCGATGTCGGTGACCGCGTTTCCGGTGCTGGCCCGGATCCTGTCCGATCGCGGGATGAACCGCACCCGGGTCGGGACGGTGGCCCTGGCCTCCGCCGCGATCAGCGACGTGCTCGCCTGGACGTTGCTGGCAGTGGCGGTGACCGTCAGCGGCGGCGGCTCGGGGCAGTGGCGCACCTTGCTGCTGCCGATCTTCGTGGTCGTGATGTTCCTGGTGATCCGGCCGTTGCTGGCCTGGCTTGCCGCCGCCCAGAGCCGGCGCCGCAAGCCGCTGGTCGAGTTGCTGGTGCCGGTCGTGGTGGGCCTGTTCCTCGCGTCCTGGGCGGCTGAGTGGATGGGCGTGCACTTCATCTTCGGCGCGTTCCTGTTCGGGGTGATCATGCCCCGCGACGGCATCGACGGCGCCCGCCGGCAGATCACCGGGCGGCTCGGGCCGGTCACCACCCTGGTGCTGCTGCCGATCTTCTTCATCGTCGCCGGCTTCAAGGTCGACCTGTCCCACCTGAGCGCCGGCGCCTGGGGCGAGCTGGTCCTGATCATGCTGGTCGCGATCACCGGAAAGACGGTGGGCGCCTACCTCGGCGCCCGGCTGCAGGGCGTGCCCAGCCGGGATGCCGGCGTGCTGGCAACCCTCATGAACACCCGTGGACTCACCGAGCTGGTGATCCTCAGCGTCGGCCTGCAACTGGGCTTCCTCGATGATCAGCTGTACTCGCTGATGGTGGTGATGGCGGTCGTCACCACCATGATGGCCGGCCCGCTGTTGGCTGTGCTGTACCCCCGGCACCGGGTCGAGGAGGACGCCGCCGAGTTCGCCGCCGCCGCCAGCCCGAGTTGATGTCCTGACCGGGCGCCGATCCCGGGCGAATTCCCGGTCCTGGCAATCCGCGGGGCGAGCGGGTCCCGAATCCCCGATGACGCCGCCACTCGGACGGCGCAGGGGGGAGCTAGGACATGAGGGCTATCGCACGATCACGGCGGCGGGTGGGCCTACTGGCGGTGTCTGCCGCGGTGGCCGTTCTCGGGGGTCTGGGAATCGCTGAGGCGACCACCGCTGAAACGCCGAGCAACGCCACCAGCCCGGGCCACGGGGTCAACGAGTTCGGCATGACCGAGGCGTTCCTGCATGGCAAGACAGCGCGGTTCACCTACGCCAAGGGCTTCTTCTGCGACACCAGCGTGGCGTCAGCGGCCAGTACCGGATGCGAGGCAGGCGCGACGTATCAGAAGGCGCCGGCCAAGGACTTCGACCCGCTCTACATCACCGTTCCGCTCGGCTTCTCCCGGCCGATGGACATGCTGGACTGCCCCGACGGGCTGATCTGCGTCGACCACCCGGGCACCATGGATCTGACCCGGCTGGAGCCGGCCCTCAAGCCGCTCTACCCGCAGCTCACCGACGAGCAGCTGACCGCGGCGTTGAAGAACTTCGCGGTTCCGGGCCACGACCACTTCATCAGCACCGCCAACGCCGGCAAGGCCGAGTGGTGGGACGTCCGGATCGTCGGGGTCACCAACCCGCATACCTATCACGAGATCCTGGAGCACAAGTCCGTCGGCTACCTGCAGAAGCTGATCCGGAACAAGGACAAGAACGTGGTCGGCCCGATCCCGACCAACCTCTTCCTGTTCTTCGCCGTGGACAAGTGACGTGAGGGCGTTCCTCGCCCAGCGCCAGGAATCGGCCTGGCGCTGGCTGATGGTGCCGGCGATCCTGGTCGCCGCCGCGGCGCACCTGCCGGTGATCAGGCCGCATCTGGACGAGGCGCCCTACCTGGGCGTGCTGTTCGTGGTGCTGAGCGCGGCCTGCGTGGCGCTGGCCAGCGTCGCGATCAGCTGGGACAGCCCGCTGGTGTATGCCCTTTCGGCACTGACCTGCGGGCTGGCGGTCCTGGGTTACCTGGCTACCCGGGTGCTGGCGTTCCCGATGCTCGCCGAGGACGTCGGCAACTGGCTCGAACCGCTCGGCGTGCTGTCGGTCGGCTCGGAGACGGTGGTCGTGCTCGTCGCGGCGCGCGCGCTGGCAACGGCGGGGCGGCGCCCCCAGCCGGCCCTCGGCTAGTGGTCAGGGCCGGCTTCAGGACTGGATCTCCTCCACGTCCAGCCGGCCCTTGACCAGGTCGTCGGCGATGTCGTCGAGTATTGCGCTGTGGCTGTAGCAGTAACCGCGCAGCACCGCCAGGGCGGTGTCGGCGGTGGTGTCCAGCCGCGTCATGAGTATTCCCATCGCCACCCAGACGTTGGTCCGGTTGCGGACCGCGCCGTTGTCCAGCCACACCGGCTCGGGTTCGTCGGAGAAGTTGCTGACCGAGCCGGTGATGGCCTGCGCACTCGTCAGGGCGTCGATGATCTCATCGGAGATCGCGACAGCATCGGTGAGGCTGATGCCGCCCAGGTCCTCCGGCTGCTTGACGAACAGGTCCAGCGCCCCTGTCATGTCAGGGCCGAGGCGCAACGGCATGCACAGCGCTCCGCGGTAGGGCGTGAGCTCGAAGAATTCGGCGGCGAACAGCGGCCATTGCTGCCGGATGTCGGCGTCGCCGGCGATCACGATCCTGCTCCAGCGAGCCGCGTCCAGGCAGGGGCCCTCGCCCTGGGTGAACTGCAACCGCTCGGCCTGACTTGCCACCTCGTCACTGGCGCCCACCGGAACCCGGAAGTCGTCGTTGAGCAGGCTCAGCCCGGCGCCGTCCACCGGCAGCACCTGCACGCAGGCCCGGGTCAGCCTGACCGGCAGCAGTTCCGGGGTTGCGGTGGCCTCGTCGCGGCTGTCGGCCCAGGCAGTCCGGAACCGGCGAGCGAGATCTGACTTGGCGGTGAAGGCGGGCCTGTCTCTTCCACCGGAATTCTCGAACAGCGTCATGGGCGTCTGATTCCCGTGCGGTGGCACGGAAAGTTGGGTCCTCAACCCCCACGCCGAGTCCTTACGACGTTAGCGTGCAGACTCCGGTGTGGCCACTGCCGGGGGCGGCCGGCTGTCGCTGATCGGCCGTGAAAACAGCACCGGCCCGCAGCTGCCAGTGGCAAGCTACGGGCCGGTGCTCTCGGATCAGCGGCGTCCGCAGGGCCGTCCCAGGCCTCGAGGTCAGCCGCCGCGGGGTTCTAGATCAGTAGCGGTAATGATCTGACTTGAACGGGCCCTCGACGTCCACGCCGAGGTACTCGGCCTGCTCCTTGGTCAGCACGGTCAGGTGCGCGCCGACCGCCTCCAGGTGCAGCCGGGCCACCTTCTCGTCCAGGTGCTTGGGCAGCACGTAGACCTGCTTGTCGTACTCACCCTGCTTGGTGTAGAGCTCGATCTGCGCCATGGTCTGGTTGGTGAACGAGTTCGACATCACGAAGCTCGGGTGACCGGTGGCGTTGCCCAGGTTGAGCAGCCGGCCCTCGGACAGCACGATGATCGCGTGCCCGTCCGGGAAGGTCCACTCGTGCACCTGGGGCTTGATCTCGACCTTCTTGATGCCGGGCACCCGGCCGAGGCCCGCCATGTCGATCTCGGTGTCGAAGTGACCGACGTTGCCGACGATGGCGTTGTGCTTCATCTCGGCCATGTGCTCAACCATGATGATGTCGCGGCCACCGGTGGTGGTGATGAAGATGTCGGCATCCGAGACGACATCCTCCACCCGGACGACCTGCAGGCCGTCCATGGCCGCCTGCAGCGCGCAGATCGGGTCGATCTCGGTGACCACAACCCGGGCGCCCTGGCCGCGCAGCGACTCCACCGCGCCCTTGCCCACGTCGCCGTAGCCGCAGATGACGGCGAGCTTGCCGGCCAGCATCACGTCGGTCGCGCGGTTGATGCCGTCGACCAGCGAGTGCCGGATGCCGTACTTGTTGTCGAACTTGGACTTGGTGACCGAGTCGTTGACGTTGATCGCCGGGAACAGCAACTGGCCGTCCTTCGCGAGCTTGTACAGCCGCTTGACGCCGTTGGTGGTCTCCTCGGTGACGCCCTTGATGTCGGCCGCGACCCGGGTGAAGCGCTGGTTGTCCCGGGCCACGCTCTCGGTGAGCGTCTTCAGGATCTGCTGCAATTCCTCGTGGTCGTCCTCGGACGGCTGCGGCACGGCGCCGGCTGCCTCGTACTCGACGCCCTTGTGCACCAGCAGGGTGGCGTCGCCGCCGTCGTCCAGGATCATGTTCGGGCCGAGGCCGTCGCCGAAGTCGAACAGCTGGTCGGTGCACCACCAGTACTCGGCCAGCGTCTCGCCCTTCCAGGCGAAGACCGGGGTGCCGGTAGGCGCCTGAGGAGTGCCGTCCGGGCCGACCACCACAGCGGCGGCAGCCTCGTCCTGGGTGGAGAAGATGTTGCAGGAGACCCAGCGGACCTCGGCGCCGAGCGCGACCAGGGTCTCGATGAGCACCGCCGTCTGGATGGTCATGTGCAGCGAGCCCGCGACCCGGGCGCCGCGCAGCGGCTGGGCGTCGGCGTACTCACGACGGATGGCCATCAGGCCGGGCATCTCGTGTTCGGCCAGCCGCATCTGGTGGCGGCCGTACTCCGCGAGCGAGATGTCAGCGATCGCGAAGTCCATTCCGTTTACGTTCTGCAGTTTTGTGCTCATGATTCCTTCCGGATGACGGTGGGTGACCGCTGGGCTCCCGAGCTGGCGGGACGGCCCGAGCGGACGGTTGCGTATCGAGGAGGATGTGACAAAGGGCACCTCCTCTGTAGGAGGCGCCCTTGTCGTGATCACGGGTCGAGCGTGGCGGATTGGCATCCGTCGCAGCGCCTCTCGACCTGGACCGCGCCATGTTCGACGCAGGCCAAGTTTAACACGGCGGCCCGGCTGGACAATCGTCGAAACGGCTCACCCGCAACGGGGTACCGGGTCGGCCCGGTTCGGGTCCTGCCGGCCTGGCTAAGGTGACAGGGCGACGCCGCTGACCCGGAGCACACCGGTTCTGCCGCGATGGCAAGCCGGGAGCGTGCGGTGCGGGCGTTGGTGGTCGAGCAGGGATTCAGCCGGGGCGCACTGGCGGCTGTGCGGGCGCTGGCCCAGGCCGGCTGGCAGGTCGGGGTGGGGGCGCCGGACGGCCGCGGCCTGGCCTCGGCGTCACGCTCATGTGCCCGCCGGCATCCGGTGCCGGCCGCTCATCTCGACCAACCGGCGTTCCTGGCCGCGGTGGCCGGGGCAGTGCGTGAGGGCGGCTACGAGGTGGTCTTCGGGGCCGGCGAGGCCGAGGTCCTGACGCTGTCCGAGCACCGCGGCTCGGTGCCCGCGGTGGTGCCGCACGCCGAGCACCAGATCGTGCTGAACGCCCTGGACAAGGCTCGGCTGACCGAGGCCGCGGTGGCCGCCGGATTCCGGGTGCCCCGCTCGCTGGCGCCCGAGTCGCTCTCGGACGAGACCCGGCCGGTGGTCATCAAGGCCCGGATGCATGCCAGGCCGGGCCACGCCGGGTCGCCGCCCCGGATCGACACCAACGTGGTGCTCGGCGCCACCGCCACTCGCCGCCGGGTCGCCGAGATCGCCGCGCTGGGCGGCCAGGCCGAGGTGCAGGAGTACCTGGACGGCCGGCTGGTGGCCTATGCCGCGGTGACCACCGCCGGTGGCCGGCAGGTCGCCGCCCAGTCGATGCAGGTCGCGTCCCGGATCTGGCCGCCCGGCGCCGGGGCCAGCTGCCGGGCGGTCAGCGTGCCGGTCGACCCGCAGCTGTCCGAACGCGCCGCGGCCCTGCTCGCAGCCCTCGGCTGGTTCGGCCTGGCCGAGCTGCAGTTTCTGGTGCCGGCGGACGGGATCGCCCGGCTGATCGACCTCAACGGCCGGTTCTACGGCTCGCTGGCACTGGCGGTGGCTGCCGGGGCGAACCTTCCGGCGACCTGGGCGGCACTGGCCACCGGCCGTCAGGTAGAGCCGGTGACCGCCGCCGGTGGCGTCCGGTACTCCTGGTGGGAGGGCGACCTGCGCCGGGCACTTCGCGAACGGCGCGGCGGGCTGGCCCGGGACCTGGCGGGCGCGCTGTATGCCGGCGCCGGCGCCGTGCACAGCATCGGCCGCTGGCGTGACCCGGCGCCGGCGCTGGCCCAGGCCCGGCAGCTGCTGGCCGGCCACCGCGCCAACAGGCCGCCGGCAGCTCCGCAACCGCCTGCAGGCCCGGAATACCGGGGGCTCCAGCAGGGTTGAGGAGGTATGCGAGGTGACAGCGTCGAGATCGTCATAGATACCGGTGAGGGCAGTCGCACCTACACCATCACCGCCACCCGGGCGGGCCGGCGGGTCGAGGTCAGCCACGGCCGCGGCCTGGTCGAGGTCACCGAGGTCACCCGCGGCGGCACCCCGGTGCGCACGGCGAGGTTCATGAGCGGCCGGGTGATCGCCGTGGTGGAGCACCCCGCCGCCGATGCGGCCCTGGCCGACGACTCGTCGGTGACCCCGCTGCACCGTCCGGCCTGAGCCGCCGGAGCCGTCAGTCAGGACCGGTGTTGTTCCGGCGCTCCTCCCGCACCCGGTGCGGCACCCGCAGCAGCCGCACCGAGGTGACCAGCACCAGGCCGCCGACCAGGTTGCCGAACGACGACCACACCAGCGCCCCGAACCAGTCGGCCCAGCTGTAATCCGCGCCGCCGCTGAGCAGGCCGGCGAACATCAGGATCGAGTCCAGCACCGAGTGGAACAGCTGGCCGGCGACCAGCACGAAGGACATCACCACCGCCGGGACGATCTTGAC
>DASZEI010000226.1:0-1639 GCA_035940975.1 Jatrophihabitans sp.
ACCGCTCGGCGGTCGGCGAGCAGTACGTCAACCTCGAACCGTCCGGCAAGGACGGTCCGTACCTCAGCGACGGAGCGGTGCTCAGCAAGGCCGGCCAGGTCCCGATCGCCACCCAGGTGCTGCTGCAGAACCTCGATGACCTGGTGTCCAACATCGACTCGGCGAAGCTGAACGTCCTGCTGAGCGAGCTCGGCAATGCCTTCGGAGGCCGCGGCCCGGACCTGCAGGCGCTGCTGGACTCCGGGGATCAGTTGCTGGCCCGGGCGCGGCAGGCGCTGCCCGAGACGCTCAGGCTCATCGACAACGGCCAGACGGTGCTCCAGACCCAGCTGGATTCGGGATCGGCCATCAAGGGCTGGGCGCACAACCTGAACCTGCTGACCGCGCAGCTCAAGGCCAGCGACGGCGACCTGAAGGGGCTGCTGGCAAACGGCCCGGGCGAGCTGGACGCCGTGCGCCAGTTCCTGGCCGGCAACCGCTCGGGTCTGGACCTGCTGCTGGCCAACCTCACCTCGGTCAACCAGATCATGGTGTCGCGCCTGGACGGCATCAGGACCATCCTGGTGATCTACCCGGCGTCGGTGGCAGCCGGCTACACCGTCACCCCCGGCGACGGCACGGCGCACTTCGGCGTGGTCTTCAACGTCGATGACCCGCCGTCCTGCCGGGCCGGCTACGGCGGCACCAGGATCCGCAAGCCCAGCGAGACCGGACCGAGCACCGTCAACACCTCGGCGCACTGCGCGATGCCGCGCGGCTCGGTGACCAGCGTGCGTGGCGCGCAGAACACGCCGGGTGGCGATCCGGTTACCACCGGTGGTGGGAGTACCGTCTTCCCCCGGGCAGTGGCCCAGCCGGCCACCGTCCAGCTCGGTGGGTCGATGGCTGGGGCCGGCCTGCTGGCGGACAACTCCTGGCTGCCGTTGCTCACCGGCGGCCTGCGCTGAGCGGCACTGAGCCGCCGGTGCACCGGGTGAAGGCGTGCAGAAGATCGAGGGAGTTCGGATGACCCGACCGTCGCGTGCCGCACTGTCGCGGGCCGTGCTGCTGGGGCGGAGCGTGCTGCTGGCCGCCCTGCTGGTGGCTGCCGCCGTGTTGGGCGGCCTGCGCCTGTTCCACCACCCCAGCGGCGCTGCCGGCCTCAGCTCCGCCGAGCAGGCCGCCGTGAGCGCCGCCAGGCAGGAGACGATCAACCTGCAGACCTACCGCCGAGCCAGTTTCGAGGCCGACTTCGCGGCGGCGCTGGCCGGCCTGACCCCGGCCAAGGCCGTCGAGTGGCAGGCGTACAAGGCGACTCTCAAGACCAAGTTGACCCAGCTCAAGCAGGACGCCGGCGCGACCATCTCCGGCGCCGGCCTGGTCAGCTTCGACGGCAAGTCGGCCCTGGTGGTGGTGGCCTCGGACACGCTGCGCATCGACGCGAGCGGCAAGACCAGCACCGCGGCGCAGAACCGGTCGAAGGTGAGCATGAAGCTGATCGGTGGCAAGTGGCTGATGGATGACCTGCAGTCGGTGTCGGTGTCATGACCGAGCGACCCGTCACTGACCCCACCGTCACCGACCACGCCACCGATACCGACCGCCCCACCGGCGCCGCGGCCATCGGCCAGCCCACCGGCGCCGCTCCAGCAGCCGGCGA
>DASZEI010000227.1:0-9187 GCA_035940975.1 Jatrophihabitans sp.
GACATCCCGCGCCTGCAGCGGACCGCCGCCGAACACGAGGAAGCCGTCGAGTTGCTCGGGCCGCCGCCGTTCAGCCGGTAGCCCGAGCGGAAGTCGTCAGGGCCGTCGTCGGACTCAGACGGTCGCGACCAGGCAGGCCACCAGTGTGGAGAAGAAGGTCAGCCCGCCCAGCAGGCCGTGCAGGACCGCTGAGCGCGGATGCCGCCCTTTGAGCACCCCGAGCACCGCCTGGCGGTAGTCCGCAATCCATGACGGTCCGGCTCCGGCCAAGGCCCGCCAGCGCCCGGTCAGGATGGCGTCACCTACGCCGTTGGTCACGTTGAGCACGGCAAAGGCGAGCCAGGCCAGGACCAGCGATCCGGTCGCCAGATGGCCCACCCACAGGCTCAGTCCGGCAACCGCGGTCACCAGATGGGTAGCGACCAACCGCGCCGGAAACGCCGATCCAGGGCGGCGCCGGCGCAGCCAGCGGAGGAGAACCGTCGCGCCCACCGCGGCAGCGAGCAGCCAGAGGATGAGCACTGCGTACGACATGGTCGAAGCCTACTACGGCCATAGTGCTTTGTCACTACGGATATAGTAGGCAGGTGACCACTCATCGGGAACGCGTCCTCGACGCCGCAATCGAGCTGCTGGGGACGCAGGGGCTGCGCGCCACCACCCACCTGCGAGTCGACGAGCGGGCGGGTCTCGCGAGGGGGTCCACCTCGAATTACTTCCGCACTCGGGCGGCGCTGCTGCAGGGCATCGTCGAGCACATGGTCAGCCGGGAGCTGCCCGCGGTGGACAGCGCCGTCGCCCCGAAGTCCGTCGACGAGTTCATCGATGGCGTTGCCCAGCTCTTCGAGTTCATGACAGGGCCGAACCGGGTGATGACCACCGCCCGGTTGAACCTCTTGATGGAGGCAAGCCATAACGCAGAGCTGCGCGCGGCACTCATCCGAGGACGTCAGGTGATGGAGCACGCCATCCTGCCAACTCTCGCAGCCCTGGGCGCTCCTCGCCCACTGCTGGCCGCCCAGGCCTTCGCCGCCTGTTTCGAAGGGCTCTTCCTGGATCGGATCGCCCGTCACGCCGACATCGACCCTCGCCCGGTCCTGGACCTGGTCGTCCGCGCAGCGCTCCAGCCCCGCTGACCTGCGCTACAGCACCGGTACGAGCGTGCCCCGGACCGGGATCGCCCACACCTGCTACGGGGCCGCCTGCCTGGAGTGTGCTGTCACACCTTTGTGCGAGCCCGGCGGCTTTCACTGATAAAGGGCATGAAGAATTGCCGGTACGCAAAATGACTACGCACACGGGACCACTAGACCGTTCGATTGTTGCGGAGCCTCTCCTGTCGAATCGGGGGAGATAGGTTTAGCTTTCTCCGGCTGACTTCATTCTGACCTCTCGGGTTGCACCAACCACTGCACTACAGGGCGCACTTGCCCGGGGGAGGTGTGAAGCGCTCCCGGCTGACCGGTCGGGTGGCCAGGATGCCACCATCCTCGGGAGCGTCGACGCTGCCCACGGCTGTCCTCTGCCGTGTGGTTTGGGCTTTGCGGCTAGGGTGAAACTCAGACAGGCTGTACACCACGTCCGGTCCTCGAGCCTGCGGGCAGCGGCTTGGAGATCGGCGTGTCAGCGCGTGCCATCGGCGGTATGGCGGGTGGTGTGGGGCCCCGTTCCAGTGCGGTGGCGGCGGGATGGCTTCGGGACGGTGTCCCAGAAGGGTGTTTACGCAGACACCTCGGAACTCATCGCCATTACGGCTAATACAAATTTTGCTGTACAGCTATCTAATGTGTCCGAGGGTGGGTTAGCCTGTGCCGCGCCGGATCGAATTGCCAGCAGTCGTGAGCCGGCAACCTCTGTCCAAGTCAAGAATCGGAGAATACTTCGTGACACAGCAGGCAGCGGCAACGGTTTCCGGCCAGCCCAGCGGACATATGCACCAGAATGAACTCACGGACAAATACCTGGCGGCATTCCAGGCCAGCGGGATCAGGGCCAGCGAGTTCCACGCCGCCGTCCAGCCGGTCACGGTGGGCACCAACATGGACGGCCGCTGCCTGACCAGGCCCGGTTTCCTGGAGCGCGAGCAGGTCCGCCAGCTCGAAGCCGACCTCGAGACCCTGTACCGGTGCCTGACCGGCCTGCCCGACCGGCTGTTCGGAGGTGACCTCGCGAAGTTCGTGATCGCGACCGGGGTGCCTGCCCAGCAGGTGAACGCGATCGTGCGGGGCCGCGGCAGCGCACCGAGCCGGTTGTCCCGCGCGGACATGTACCGCGACGACACCGGCTTCCGGGTGCTCGAGTACAACATGAGCGCGACGCTGGGTGGCATCGACGCCGCCGGGCTCAGCCGGGCCTACCTGGCGCAGCCGTTCCTGGCCGACTTCGTCGCCGAGCACAACCTCGGCTTCATCGACACCATGGTCGAGGCTGCCGAGACACTGAAGTCGGAGTGCGACGTCCAGCCGGGCAGCCGCCCGTCGGTGGCGTTCTGCGACTGGCCGGGCAGCTATCCAGACCTCGAAGCACAGCTGATCAAGAACACTGCCAACATCAGCAAGCTCGGCGTCGAGGCCTTTCCGTGCCACCTGGGCCACCTGCGGATCGATGACGACTCAGAAGTCTGGGTCGGCGACCGGCATGTCGACATCATCTACCGCAGCTTCCTGATCGAGGACCTGCTCGATCCGACCGGGCCCGCCCTGATCGAGCCGGTCTTGCGGGCCGCCGAGCGCGGTAAGGTGAAGATCTTCTCGCCGATGGATGCCGAGCTCTACGGCAGCAAGGGCGCCCTGGCGCTGCTGTCGGATGAGGCCAATCGCGGTGTGTTCAGCGCCGAGGAACTTGAGTGCCTGGACCGGATCCTGCCCTGGACCCGGATGGTGCGGCCCGGGCCGGTGACGGTGGAGGGCCGCAGCGTGCTGCTGGAGGACTACGCGCTCACCGACCGCGAGGAGCTGATCCTCAAGCCCGTGATGCTGCACGGCGGTACCGGCGTGGTGCCGGGTTGGCAGACTGATCCCGGTGAGTGGGAAGGCCTGCTCAAGGACGCCATGGGCGGCGAGTTCGTGCTGCAGCGCCGGATCCACCCGCACACCGAGATGTTCCCCTCCGACGAGGGATTGCGCGAGAACCTGCTGGTCTGGGGCGCCTTCCTCGGCGCCCGCGGCTACTCGGGAATGTTCTTGCGGGGCCGCCCGGCCGAGAACCAGAGCGCGGTCGTGAACACGCTGACCGGCGCGTCCGGCTCCTGCTGCTTCCACGAGCTGCCCTGAACTGAGCTGCCCTGAACTCGCGAGCCGCTTGAACAAACAGGCGGTTCGGGTGCGGGCGACCGGAGGGTGGAGTCGGTGAACGACCTCGCCGTCCGGCCGAGCTCGCGGGTCCGTATCTGGCCGGTCGGAGTATCGGCCGGCCAGATATGGACGGCGTCGTCCCGGGTGCTGCGGCCTCGTGCCACGACCGGGCGGATCTGCCGGTCAGTCGCGGAACCGTAACCGGCTGAGCAGCCTGGGCGTGAGCAGCCCGTCGGCAAGCCCGAAGCTCACCAGGTCGTCGAAAGCCCGCTGGTCATCACGGCCGGCCCGCATCCCGGCGTCGATCAGCGCTGTCCAGCCGCCGAACCGCGCCAGGGTGGAAGTGTGCCGGAGGTGGCGCCCCAGTCGCCGCCGGGTCGCTACCCGGTAGCTCGACCCGGCGTCACCGCCCACGGTCAGCGTCCGGGCCGCGGCTCGGCCCGCCAGGCCTCCGGACACCACCGCGTAGAAGATCCCCTCACCGGTGAACGGGTTGATCATCGACTGGGCGTCCCCGGCCAGCAGCACCGGCCCATCCGGGATGGGCGGCCGCCCGGACGACAGCGGCAGTCGATGCGCTCGAAGGTCGCGGGGCGGAGCCAGGCCCGGCAACAGCTCGTGCAACCGAGCCAGCAGCGCGCCCTTGCTCAGCGGCCGGTTGCCGAGCAGCTCGCCGTAGCCGACGTTGGCCCGGCCACCGCCGATCGGAAAGCTCCACGCATAGGCGGGCCAGTGCCGATCGGTCATCGCGATGAACTGGCTGCCGGCAAGTTCCGGCAGCTCGGGGGCGTAGCCGCGGATCGCCAGCGCCACCCGTCCTGGCCGGGGCCCGGCCAGGCCCCGGCGCACCACCGACTCCGCACCGTCGGCCCCGATGACCACCCGCGCGCGCAACGAGCCGTCCAGGCGCACCCCGTCAGCCCGCACCTCGACCGAGCGAACCGGGTGCCGCCGCACCTCGATGCCGCGCTCGCGGACCTGCTGCACCAGCCGGGCGTCGAAGATCTGGCGGGGCACCACGTGCACCTGATGGCGCATCTGACGGTGCAGCCGGACCCCGGTGGGTGAGCGCAGCGACAGCCCTCCGACCACCACGGTCGCGTCGAAGACCCGCTCGGCGTCGAACCCGAGCTCCGACAGTTCCTGAGTGACCTCGTAGGCGATGCCGTCGCCGCACGGCTTGTCCCGCGGAAAGTCGGCGCGATCCAGCACCAGCACCGACAACCCCGGCCCGGCCTGGGCCACGGCGGCCGCGGCGGCGCAACCTGCCGGCCCGGCACCGACCACGATCACGTCATAGCTGGACGGGCCCATCAGACCACAGTAAGGGCTCTGCTATCCATGCCTGAACCACCGGGTGACTGCCGGAAGGGTTTACCGATCGTGATCCTTGCCGCGACCGGAACCTGCAGGAACCCATTCTAAATGCAGTACTGCTCGCCGTGCGGTGAACGCAGCCTTGTCTTCGCAAGCCTTAACGGAATGCTGACGTATATGCGCAACTAATTTGAATTTCATGTGGCAAGCTGCTATCGAAGTGCAATAGTGAAAAGAGAGCCCCTCAACCCCTTGCGGGCTCACACCCTGCTGTGTGAACGCTTTCACCCCTATCTTCCAGGAGTTTTGATGCGTCGTTTACTTCCTTTGCTGTGCGCCGGAACCATGGCGCTGACAGCTTTCGCCGTCAGCGCCCCCGGGCAGGCAGCCACTCCCGCGCCGAGCAGCGCGGCGGCCTCGGCAACCGGCGGGCAGGCCGTCGCCAACGAGTTGCTGGTCGGTTATGTCAGCGGTGCCAGCGTGGCTGATCGGGCCCGCGCCCGGGAGCGGGTCGCGGCACGGCTGGCCGACCGCGTGGTTAGCGCGTCACGGGCCCGTGCCGAAGTCGAACTGGTACGGCTACCGGCCGGCGCTGACCGATCGCGCGCGATCCAAGCTTTGAAGGCCGATCCGGCAGTGGCCTATGCCGAGCCGAACTGGGTGTACACCCACGCCGCGACCAGCACCGACCCGTACTACACGAACGGCAGCCTGTGGGGCATGTACGGCCCGAGCACGACTCCGGCCAATGCCTTCGGCAGCAACGCCGCGGCCGCTTGGGCTGCTGGCAACACCGGCTCGTCGAGCGTGTATGTCGGCATCATCGATGAAGGCATCCAGTACACCCACCCGGACCTGGCCGGTCAGGTGGGCAACCCGCTGGAGACCGCCAACGGTGTCGATGACGACGGCAACGGCTACGTCGACGACGTCTACGGCTGGGATTTCGCCAACAATGACAACTCCATCTACGACGGTGGCACCCGGGGCAGCCTCGATGACCACGGCACCCACGTATCGGGCACGATCGGAGCCAAGGCCAATGGGGCCGGCGTAGTCGGGGTAAACTGGAACGTGCGGCTGATCAGCGGCAAGTTCCTCGGACGCAACGGTGGCACCACCGCCAACGCCATCAAGGCGATCGACTACTTCAACGACCTGAAGGCGCGTGGGGTCAACATCGTCGCGACGAACAACTCCTGGGGTGGCGGCGGTTTCTCGCAGGCACTGATGGACGCGATCGGGCGGGCCAACACCGCCAACATCCTGTTCATCGCCGCGGCCGGTAACGGTGGCAGCGACCAGGTCGGCGACAACAACGACGTGACCCCGCACTACCCGAGCACCTACAGCAACCCCAACATCGTCGCCGTTGCCGCCATCACCAGCACCGGCGCCCGGGCCAGCTTCTCCAACTACGGCCCGACCACCGTCGACATCGGTGCGCCCGGTGCCGCGATCTGGTCCAGCACTGCCTACAACATCTACGAGTCCTACAGCGGCACCTCGATGGCCACCCCGCATGTCACCGGAGCGGCTGCGCTCTACGCCTCGACCCACCCCGGGGCAACCGCCGCGGCGATCAAGAATGCCCTGCTCAGCAGCGCGGTTCCGACCTCGTCCATGGCTGGCGTCACCACGACCGGTGGTCGTCTCGACGCCTACGCGGCACTGTCCAAGTAGTTCCGCAGTCCAAGTAGTTCCGCAGGCCGAGTAGTTCGCAGTCCAGGTACTACCTGCAGTCCAGTAGTGCCTGCCATGCATCACACCGGTACGGCGGTGTTCGTCTCGTGTCGAACACCGCCGTACCGCATGTCATCGCACCCGTGCCGATCGCAGTCCGGCACGGGTGCGAGGCAGTTGCCTGCTCGATCAGGGCCGGATGTCGGAAGCTAACCCGATTGCCGCGGGGATGACCGAAGATATGGTGTGCATTCCTCGGCCTTTCTCACGTGGTATATCTCGGGTATATCTCGTGCGCACCGCCGGCCGAATTCCTCGCGCTGAACGTAAGGCTCGAAGATCACGAGGCGTCCATTCGACACCGAACACGATGCCCTCCGGACCGGGCACTCTCACCACAGAGGTTCTGATCTCAACCCTGCGGCGCCCGGCTTATCGACCAAGGGCAAAGGCGGCGGAGAAAGTGCCGGCCCGGCAGGCGGCTAGCTGGCAGCCGGGCCGGAGAGTTGCCGGTCCGTCGACGTGAAATGCTCGGCCAGCCGGCGAAAGCCGTCGTCCAGGCTGACCCGGGGACGCCATCGCAGGACTTCGCGGGTTCGTCGCTGATCGAACCAGTGGGCGGTCGCCAATTGTTCGGCCAGGAACCGGTTCAGCGGCGGAGCGTCGCGCCGGCCCGTCACCGCCCAGCCGGCCTCGATCATCGCGCCGAGCAGGTACGCCACCGGAAACGGAACCCGGCGGCCCGGCTGAGGCACTCCGGCGGCCAGGCAGACCCGCCGGAGGATCTCGGCCACCGGTCGCGGTTCGCCGTTGGACACCACCAAGGCCTCGCCGTGCACCTCACCGCACACCCGTACCGCGGCCAGCAGCGCGTCGACGGCGTTGTCGACGTAGGTCGTGTCGATCAGCGCCGCTCCCGATCCGATGAGCGGCAGCCGACCGGCCCGGGCCCGCTCCACCAGCGGCGCCACCAGTTGGGTGTCACCCGGTCCCCACACCAGGTGGGGACGGATCACCAGCACCGCCAGCTCAGCAGAGTCCGCGTCCAACGCGAGCGCTTCGGCCATCGCCTTGGACCGCGCGTAGTGCCCGCTGGCTCGTCGCGGATCGGCCGGGCCGGCGGCGGCTCCGACCAGCGGGTGCCCGGCATGAGCCACCGCGGGTGTCGAGACGTGTACCAGGGCAGGCACCGCGTGGTGCCGGCAGGCCTCGACCACCGCCTCGGTCCCGCCGACGTTGGTGCGCCGGTACTCCGCCCACGGCCCGACCACATCCACCTTGGCGGCCAGGTGCACCACGACGTCCTGCCCGGCGGCAGCCTGCCGCACCGCCGCCGGGTCCGCGACATCGGCCAGCACCTCGCGGCACGGCAGGCCGCTCGGGCGGCGCTGTAGCACCGTCAGCCGCGCGCCCTCAGCCAGCAGCGCCAGCGCGGTCGCCCGGCCCAGCATGCCGCTGGCGCCGGTCAGCAGGACCCGCACGCCCGGCCCGCCAGCACCGTCTCGGCCCACCCGGCCAGCGCCGTCCGATCGACCTTGGACGCATGCCTGATATCGACCGGTAACCGGTCGGTCAGCAACACGGCCGCGACCGGGACGTCAAGGGCGGCTCGAACGGCGTCCGCCCTGTCGATGCCCGCCACCCTCACCCGCCCGGCAGCCGGCCGGCGGCGGCGCCGCTCCGGCTCGTCCGCAACGACGACGGCCACCAACTGCTGGGTTCCGGCCGGCCCGATCCCGACCACCGCAGCGGCAGCGATTCCGGGCACCCCGGCGATCCGCTGCTCGAGCCCGACCGGAGTCAGCAGGCCGCCGGCCGCGGTGATCAGGTGCTGCCGGCGCCCCTGCACCCACAGCCGGCCCTCGTCGTCCAGCTTTCCCACGTCACCGGTGCGGTGCCAGCCGGGCTCGCGCGAGCTGGCCCGCTCGGTGGCCCACAAGGCCTCATAGCGTTGCTTGGCATGGGCGGCTCGGACGCAGATCTCACCGACCACGTCCGGCTCGGCGGTCAACTTGCCGACATCGCCTCCCAAGGCGTCCAGCGCGCTGATCTTCACCTGCACGCCGGCTACCGGGCGCCCGACGCAGACGCCGTCGCCGGCGCCGGCCCGCTCCAGCTCGGGCAACGACACGTCGGTGACCGGCAGCACCTCGGTCATCCCATAGGGAGTGTGCAACTCGGCCGCGGGCAGCAGTTCGGCCAGCTGTCGCAACAGCTGCAGCCCGACCGGAGCGCCGGCTGACATCAGCAGCCGGATTCCGCCCAGCGCCGAGCGCTGAGCAGGGCTGAGGCCGCCGGCGGTGCCGGCCACCGTGCGCAGCGCCGCGGGCGAGCCGAACACCACGCTGGCCTCGATCGCCAGCACCGCGTCGGCCAGCGCCCCGGCGGTCAGGGTGGCGGGCCGGGTGACGTCGATCGCCGGAACCGCCGATCCGACCCCCAGGGCGGGTCCGAGCAGCGCGAACGGCGCGAACCCGGCGACGATCCGGTCGTGCTCGGTCAGCCGGTAGGTCTGGCGCACCACGTCCAGCTGCGCCTGGACCTGGCGGTGCAGGTACAGCACGCCCTTGGCCGGGCCGGTCGCTCCGGAGGTGAACACCACTGCCGCCTCGGCGGTGCCTGCGACCTCGGGCAGTCCGGCCTGCCGCACCGCTGCGTCGGCGGTCTTCGGCAGCTCGGCCCGGACCCGCAGCACGCGGCGCTGCACGGCCGTCGCCGGGCCGGCCAGCCAGCGCGTTCCGGGCAGCCGCATCGCGGCCGCGGCGGCCAGTCCCTGGGCGGTGCCGACCACGTGGTCCAGGTTCGCGCCACGCAACGCGCGTCCCATTCCGCGCAGGCCCAAGCCCTTGTCTGCCAGCACGACGGCGGCGCCGGCCCGCCAGCCGGCATACAGG
>DASZEI010000228.1:0-5700 GCA_035940975.1 Jatrophihabitans sp.
GTCGACCAGCACCAGCCGCTCCGGAAGCTTGAACGCGGCGACCCCTTCGGCCACCATCAGCTCCCGCAGGTCCGCCAGCCGCACCGAGGCGCCGGGCCAGGCCACCACGTAGAGGCAAACCCGCTCGCCCAGCTGGTGGTCGGGCATCGCCACCGCGGCAGCCAGCCGCACCCCGGCCAGCCGGTAGGCGAAGCTCTCCACCTCCTCGGCCGACACCTTCTCGCCGCCGCGATTGATCAGGTCCTTGTCCCGGCCCTCGATGATCAGGTTGCCGTCCGGGCGCTGCCGCACGATGTCACCGGTGCGCAGCCAGCCGTCGTCGACGAACGCGCTGGCGTTGTACTCCTCGGCCCGGTAGTAGCCGCGCGGCGTGCACGGTCCGCGGGTCAGCAGCACGCCGGGCTCGCCCGGTGCCGCCGGCCGGCCGGCATCGTCCACCAGCCGCAGCTCGTCGGCGTCGGTGATCGGCCGGCCCTGCGTGTGCAGGGCAACCTCGACCGGATCCCCCGGCCGGGTCAGGCAGACCAGCCCCTCGGCCATGCCGTAGCCCTGCTGCAGGATCCGGGCCAGCGCCGGAGCGATCGCCCGGGCGACGTGGTCGGCCGGCCGGGCGCCGCCGACCAGCAGGATCCGCAGCGAGCTGAGGTCGTGGCTGCTGTCTGATTCGCGGTACTCCAGCCAGCGCTGCGCGACCGCGGGCACCGCGGCGGTGACCGTGACCCGCTCGTCCGCGATCACGCCGAGCACGCCGGGCGGGGCCGGTGACGAGGCGATGACCAGCCGGCCACCGGCTCGCAGCACGGCCAGGTTGGTACCCAGCGGCATGCTGTGCCCCAGCGGCAGCAGCACCAGCGACACCGTGTCGGCGTCGAACTCGCAGATCTCCAGGGTGCGCCGGACGTAGCAGCCGTAGTCGTCATGGGTCCGGGCGATCAGCTTGGGCAGCCCGGTGGTGCCGCCGGACAGCAGCATCAGCGCCACCGAGCGGCTGTCCGGCGCCGCCTGGTCCAGCTCCTGCCGCGCGGCGGCCGGGTAGGCAGCCGGCTGGCACAGCTCGGACAGGCTGACGCTGCCGGGCAGCACGTCCTCGCCGGCCACCAGGACGTGCTCGACGGTAACCGTGTTCTCAGCGATCTCGCGGGCCATCGCCTGATGGTCGAAGTCCTTGACCATGCCGGGCACCACGATCGCCCTGGCCTCGGAATGCGCTGCCAGGAAGGACATCTCGTGCCTGCGGTGCGCGGTCAGCCCCATCACCGGAATGACCCCGAGCCGCAGGCAGGCCAGGGTCAGGACGACGAATTCCCAGCAGTTGGGCAGTTGCATGACGATCCGGTCGTCCGGACCCAACCCCAGCGCCCGCAACCGCAATGCGGCCCCGTCGGCCCGTTCGGTGAGGTCGCGGTAGCTGAGTCGGGACGAGCCGTCGACCACCGCGACCGCGTCCGGAGCGACCTCGGCGGTGTCATAGATCGGCGCGCTGAGAGTCCGGCCTTCCCAGTAGCCCTCGGCGACGTAGCGGGCGGCGACGTCCTCGGGCCAGCCGACGGTGCCCACCCGGCTGGGCGTGGCCGGGCTTCGAGAGATGGTCATGCGCCGACGCTATGGTCCGGCGGCCCGCGGGTCGTCTCTCAGCCTGCCGAGCTGCGCCACCTGCCGAATGCTCAGCAATCACAGCGAAAACGCTGCTGTCGGGATCAGCTACCGATCAGCTGTCGGGGTCAGCTGCCGAGCACCCGGCGAAGGTAGTCGTTGCCGAACCGGCGGTCCGGGTCGTACTGGTCGCGCACCGCCAGGAACTCCTCGAACAACGGGTAGGCCGGTGCCAGGTCCTCGGCGGTGCGGTAGTGCAGCTTGCCCCAGTGCGGCCGCCCGTCGACCTCCCGGGCGATGGCCTCCACCGCCCCGAAGTAGGTCTCGTGCGCTCGCCGGTAGTACTGGTGCACCGCCACCCAGCAGGTCTCGCGGGCGAAGGCGGGCGACAGCGGAATGCTGTCCGCGGCCGCCAGCCGGACCTCGACCGGAAAGGTGATCTGTTCGCCGGAGCGTTGCAGCCAGTCATCGAGCTGGTCCAGGACGTGGGCCAGCGACCTGCGTGGCACCGCGTACTCCATCTGCCGGAACACCACCCGGCCCGAGCCGGTGACGATCCGGTGGGCCTGGTCGGTATAGCTGCGATCGGGCAGCGCCCGGGTGGCCGCCCGGTTCATCTTGCCGGTCACGCCCGGCCAGGTAGCGGACAGCCGGTTCATGCCACCGAACACCCTGCCGAGGACCTTGTCCGCGTACCAGGTACGCAGCGGGCCCAGCGGATGGAGCGGGGTGTCGGCGGGCAGCCGGGTCTGCACCTTGGTCAGCACCCGCCGGGTGTGCGGGAACCAGAGGAACTCGAAGTGGTCTCGCAGTTCCAGCTTGGCGAGCACTTCGAGCAGATCGTCATAGTCGGCCGGCGCCTCGACCGACTGCAGGACGAAGGCAGGCTCGCACTGCAGGGTCACCGCGGTGATGATGCCCAGCGCGCCGAGACTGACCCGGGCGGCGGCGAACAGTGCGGCATGCTGCTCAGCCGAGCACTCCAGGACCTGCCCGTCGGCGGTGACCAGCTGCAGACCACGCACCTGGCTGGCCAGGCCGCCGAAACGCCGGCCGGTGCCATGGGTGCCGGTGGCAATGGCGCCGGCGATGGTCGCCACGTCGAGGTTACCCCCGCAGCTTATCGACAGGCCGAGCTTCCACAGGTCCCGATTGAGGTCGCGCAGCGTCGTCCCGGCGCCGACCGTCACCAGCATGGTCTGCTTGTCCGCGGCGAGGATGCCGCTCAGCTGGGACAGGTCGAGCATCACGCCCCGGGTGACGGCGATGTCGTTGGAGCTGTAACCCGCGCCCACCGCCTTCACCGAAAGGTTCTCCTGCGCGGCGCGGCCTACTTCGGCCACCACCTCCGGCACCGAGGACGGCTGCGCGATCCGGACCGGCGTCACCGCGTAGGTGCCTGCCCAGTTGCGCCAACCCGCTGCTCCGTATTTGGCCATGATGCCGGGACTATAGAGCGCCTACCCCGGATTAGGCGCGCCGGTCTACCCGCCGGGCCGGATGGGCGGTGGCGGCGTACGCCGAGCGTTAGAAGTGGGCTACCAGGAGTGGGTGATTTAGGACTGGTGATCTAGGAATGGGCGATTTAGGAGTGGGTGATGTTGTCCCAGCCCTCGACGTCCTTCGGGCTGCGCGGGTCGGGACCGATGTAGCGGGCCGACGGCCGGACCAGCCGGCCGGTCTTCTTCTGCTCCATGATGTGCGCGCACCAGCCGGCCGTCCGCGCGCAGCTGAACAGCGCCGGCATCATGTGCGGCGGAACCTCGGCGAAGTCCAGGGTCACCGCTGCCCAGAACTCCACGTTGGTCTCGATCCGCTGGTCGGGCCGGCGTTCGCGCAGTTCGGCCAGCGCCGCCTGCTCCAGGGCCACCGCGGCGTCATACCGGGGTGCGTCGAGTTCCTTGCAGGTACGGCGCAGCACCCGGGCCCGCGGGTCCTCGGCGCGGTAGACCCGGTGGCCGAAGCCCATCAGCCGTTCTTTGCGGTCCAGGATGTCGCTGACCACCTTGCGGGCGTCGCCGGTGCGCTCGACGTCCTCGATCATGGGCAGCACCCGGGCCGGCGCACCGCCGTGCAGGGGTCCCGACATCGCCCCGATCGCGCCGGAGATGGCAGCCGCCACGTCGGCGCCGGTGGAGGCGATCACCCGGGCGGTGAAGGTCGAGGCGTTCATGCCGTGCTCGGCCGCCGAGACGAAGTAGGCGTCCACCGCGTCCACGTGGCGCGGATCGGGCTCGCCCCGCCAGCGGGTCATGAACCGCTCGACGATGGTGCGCGACTGGTCGATGCGCGACTGGGGAACGGCCGGCGCGCCGACTCCGCGGGCCGACTGGGCGACGTAGGACAGCGCCATCACCGAGGCCCGGGCCGCCTGCTCGCGCGCCTCGTCGTCGCTGATGTCCAGCAGCGGCCGGTAACCCCAGATCGGGGAGAGCATCGCGAGCGCGGCCTGCACGTCGACCCGGACGTCACCGGTGTGCACCGGGATCGGGAACGGCTCGGCCGGTGGCAGGCCGGGGCCGAACTTGCCGTCCACCAGCAGTGCCCACACGTTGCCGAAGGTGACATGGCCGACGAGTTCCTCGATGTCGACGCCGCGGTACCGCAGCGCGCCACCGTCCTTGTCAGGTTCGGCGATCTCGGTTTCGAACGCGATGACACCCTCGAGGCCGGGGCTGAAATCGTCTGACATTGCAACTGACTCCGATCGCTTGGTCAGCTCACCGCCAGCCTGGCAAGAGCCGGCGGAGGCTCACTGGGTTGCGGGCGCGATGGCGATGCTCCCGACCAGTCCATTGTGACCTATCAGCCTGGGGCGGGGTTATGCGCCTTGGTCAAATCCGGTGAACGCGGCTGGAAGAATGGCGAGGTGACCGTCTCAGGCAGCGACCCCGCCGACCCCCTGGCGGGGCTGGCCAGCATCCGCCGCTCCTACGGCGCCGGCCAGCTGAGCGAGGAACTGCTGGCGCCGACCTGGCTGGAGCAACTGCGGATCTGGTTCGGCCAGGCGATCGCCGACGACCGGATCGGCGAACCCAATGCCATGCAGGTGGCGACCGCCGACGCCGACGGCCGGCCGGACCTGCGGACCGTGCTGGCCCGCGGGTTCGACGCCGACGGCGTGGTCTTCTACACCAACTACCACTCGGCCAAGGGCCGCCAGCTGGCCGCGAACCCGGTGGCGGCCGCGCTGTTCTCCTGGCTGCCGCTGGAGCGCCAGGTGCGCCTTCGCGGCCCGGTGTCCAGGGTCGATCCGGCCGAGACCGCCCGCTACTTCGCGACCCGGCCGCGCGGCGCGCAGCTGGCGGCCTGGGCCTCGCCGCAGTCCGAGCCGATCGTGAACCGGGCCGAGCTGGAGCGGCGGCTGGCCGAGGTCAGCGAGCGCTTCGGCGACGGCGAGATCGCGCCGCCGCCGCACTGGGGCGGCTACCGGATCGCGGTGACCGAGGTGGAGTTCTGGCAGGGCCGGGAGTTCCGGCTGCATGACCGGCTGCGCTACCGGCTGGTGGCCCCGGACGGCAGCGGGTCGGCGAGCACTGGGTCGGCCGGCAGCGGATCGGCCGGCAGCGGGTCGGTCGGCAGCGGGTCGGCGAGCACCGCGGGCCGGTGGGTGACCGAGCGGCTCGGCCCGTGACCGGAGACAGCGCACCGCGGCCCGCCGAAGCGGTGGTCGAGGCTGAGCCCGAAGCCGGCCTCGGCTGGTTGCGGCAGCACGCCATCGACACCGCGCCGCTGAAGATCGGCCCGTTCCGGCGCCAGGTGCTGGGCCAGGGCACCTCGTTCATCGGGGCGATGCTGACCGCGGTGGCCGTTCCGGTGCAGGTCTACGCGCTCTCGCACTCCTCCCTGCAGGTCGGCCTGGTGGGATTGGTCGGCTTGGTCCCGCTGGTGATCTTCGGCCTGTACGGCGGGGCGATCGCCGACGTGATCGACCGCCGGACGCTGCTGCTGATCAGCTCGCTGGGTACCTGGGCATGCACTGCCGGACTGCTGCTGCAGACCCTGGCGGGGCTGGCCAGCGTGCCGCTGATCCTGGCCCTGGTCGCCGTCCAGTCCGGCTTCTTCGCGGTCGCATCGTCGGCCCGCGGCGCGATCATCCCCAGGATC
>DASZEI010000229.1:0-3112 GCA_035940975.1 Jatrophihabitans sp.
CTGGGCTGTCTGCTGTCTGATCAGACCCTCGACGGCGGCGACCACCGCGGCGGGCTCCACATCGCTCAGGCAGGGATGACCCGGCACCGGGCAGACGGTCCGGCGACTGCCCCGGCAGGGGGCATCCTGATCGCCCAGCAGCGCCACCGGCACGCCGTACGGGGCCCACCGGGCGGCAGGCACCACCGGTGCGAACAGCGACACCACCGGCGTGCCGACCGCCGCGGCCAGGTGCGCCGGGCCGGTGTTGGCCACCAGCACCGCCTCGGCCCCGGCCAGCAGCCGGGCGAGTTCGGCCAGTTCCAGCCTGCCTGCCAGGTCCAGCACCGCCGCGCCGGCCGGCAGGCCCGCCCGGGCGGCTGCCACGATGCCGGCCGTGAGGTCACGCTCGGACGGCGCCCCGGTCACCAGCACCCGCCAGCCGGCGCCGCACAGCAGCCGGACGGTCTCGGCCCACCGGGTGGCGGGATAGGCGCGGGCCGCCGCGGTGGTACCCGGATGCACTATGAGATAAGGCGATTCCGGTTCGACGAGCGAGCAACCGGCGGGAGCGGGCGGCAGCCGGACGGCCAGCCGGCCGGGATCACCCGGCGGCAGTTCGAAGCCGGCCGCCCGCACCGTGGCCAGCATCCGCTCGGGCTCGGGCCCGTCACCGGGCACCGGCAGCCGCAGGTCCAGCAGCGAGCCGGGATAGTCCTCGCTGCTCGCCACGATCCGCGGTATTCCGGCCAGCCGCAGCAGCAGCGCGGTCGGCAGCGCGGACTGGTGGAACGAGGTCAGGATCACCGCCTCGTCCAGGCACAGGCCGGCCAGCCGGCCGACCAGCTCGGCGACGTCCGGGGCCGAGACGGCCGGTGCCGGCTGGGCGATCCACGGGCAGGCCCACACCAGCACCTCGTCCACTCCTGGCAGCAGCCGTCCGGCGGCCTGACCCAACGGCCCGGTCAGCAGCGTCAGGTGCTCGGCAGCGGCGGCCACCGCCCGGATCGCCGGCCCGGACACCAGCACGTCGCCCATGCTGTCCAGGCGGACCACCAGCAGCCGGCGGCTCACCGCAGACCGGCCAGGACGAGATCGACGGCCTCGGCCAGATCGGCAGCCCGCAGCGGTGCGGCGGCCACCTCCTCGTGCCGGGTCTGCTCGGTCGGAACCAGGATCGAGGCCGCACCGGCCGCGGTGGCCGACCGGACGTCCGAGCCGATGTCACCGATCACCACACAGCGGGCGGCCGGAACCCCCAGCTCGGCGGCTGCCTGCCGGATCAGGCCAGGCGCTGGTTTGCGGCACTCGCAGCCGGCCTCGTCGGTATGCGGGCAGACGAACCAGCCGTCGAACGGCCCGAGCAGCGTCTCGATCCGGGCGTTGACCGCCGCGACCTGGGCCCGGGTCAGCAGCCCGCGGCCGATGCCGGACTGGTTGCTGATCACCGCGATCGGAATGCCTTCCGCGCGCAGCCGGTCCAGCGCCCGGCGCGCTCCCGGCATCGGCGACACGGCCGCCGGATCGCCGTTGTAGGGCACGTCGCGCACCAGGGTGCCGTCCCGGTCCAGCAGCACCGCGGCGGGCCGGCCAGGCGCGCCAGCCGGTCGCCGGCCGCCGGCCCGGGCACCAGCGCGCGCACCGGCCAGCGCCCGCAGCCAGTACCAGCTGGCCGCGGGTGGGATCAGCACGCTGGTACTGACCATCCGCAGCACCTCGGCCCGATCGCGCGGGCCGGGCGCGATCCGCCGCCAGCTGAACTCGGCGGTGTTGGCCGCCCACACCAGCCCGGCCAGCGCCGCCGGCCGGCGACGGCCGGTGATCGCCGCGGTCACGGCCGCCAGTCCCGCCACGGTGCTGAGCAGGTGCTGGGGACGCCGGCCCAGCGGCGCGGCCGCCCGCCGCCGCCAGTCCGGGCCGTGCAACCGCCGCATCAGCACGTCATCGGCATTGCCGCGCTGCTGCCGGACGCTGGCCCACCAGCCCGCCGGCCGTACCGGGTGCACCGTCAGCCGGCTGCCCCGGCACAGCTGCCAGCCGCGGTCCAGCATCCGCAGCGCCAGGTCGGAGTCCTCGCGGAAGGCTCTCGGAAAGCGCTCGTCGAAGCCGCCGCAGTCGAGCAGGGCCGACCGCCGGTAGGCCATGTCGGCGGTGATCCAGGCGGCGCTCGCCAGCCCCGCGGTGCCGCGTTCTGAGTCCCGTGGTCGCCGGTCGGCCGGCAGCGGTACCTCGATCCGCCCCTGGGTCCCGCCGACCGTCGCCGATGCCGCGCCCAGATCGCGCTGGAGGTCCGCGAGCCAGGCAGGGCTCACCAGCACGTCGTCGTCCAGAAACGCCACCCAGTCGCTCTCACAGGCCCGCCAACCGGCATTGCGGGCGGCGGCCGGGCCCCGGCCACCACTGCGTAGCACCGTGATCGGCCACTGCGCCGTGCGGCCGCCCAACTCCAGCTCGGCAACCGGGCCGGGCCGGTCATCGACCAGCACGACCGGCGGCGGCGCGCTGCCGGTAGCCGTCGCCGAGTCGGCAAGGCTGTCCAGCAGCACCGGCAGCGAGCGGCGGCCGATGGTCGGGATCACCACCGCGTAGCTCGGCCCAGCGCTCATAGCGGCAATCCCAGGTTCGGCAATCCGAACTGTGGCAGTACGACGTGCGGCGATTCGAGCCGGGACCTGCGCACCGCGAACGGGCCGATCGCCAGCAGGTCGATCGGGGTGGAGCCGAAGCACTCGAGCGCGTCGCGGGGCGAGTCCACCATCGGCCGGCCCGCGGTGTTCAGGCTGGTGTTGACCACCACCGGCAGTCCGGTGCGGCTCGCGAAGCATTCCAGCAGCCGCGCGACCAGCGGCTCGGTGGCCGGATCGACCGTCTGGATCCTGGCCGTGCCGTCGACGTGCACGACGGCCGGGATCCGGTCTCGCCACTGCTCGGCCACCTGGTGCACGAACAGCATGTACGGCGACGGGATCGGCCCACCGCTGAACAGTTCGGCCGCCCGCGAGGCCAGCACCATCGGTGCCACCGGGCGAAACTGCTCGCGACCCTTGACGTCGTTGAGCCGTTCCAGGTTCGCCGCGCGGCCCGGATGCGCCATCAGCGACCGGTGTCCGAGGGCTCGTGGGCCGTACTCGCT
>DASZEI010000230.1:0-3024 GCA_035940975.1 Jatrophihabitans sp.
CAGACTGCCGGCCGGGTGAGCGTCCGGGTCCCCGCCAAGATCAACCTGCAGCTGGCGGTGGGGCCGCTGCGGCCCGACGGGTTCCACGAGATCGGCACGGTGTTCCACGCGCTGGAGCTGTCCGACCTGCTGAGCGCCGCACCCGCCGGGTCACTGGCGCTGAGCGTGCACGGCGCCGAGAGCACCGGGCTGCCTGCCGACCGGCGGAACCTGGCCTGGCGGGCGGCGGAGCTGCTGGCCGCCCATGCCGGCGTCCCGGCCCGCGCCGAGCTCAGCATCGACAAGCGGATCCCGGTCGCGGCGGGCCTGGCCGGCGGCTCGGCCGACGCTGCCGCCGCGCTGCTGGCCTGCGACCGGCTGTGGGGAGTGGGGCGGCCGGCGGGTGAACTGGCCGCGCTGGCCGGCCGGCTCGGCAGCGACGTCGCCTTCGCCCTGCTCGGCGGGTCCGCGGTCGGCACCGGCCGCGGCGAGCAACTGCGCCCGATCGAGGGTGCGGCGAGCTTCTGGTGGGTGCTCGCGGTGGCTGGCGGCGGCCTGTCGACGCCGGCTGTCTATGCCGAGCTCGATCGCCGGCGTGGCGCCGGCCTGGCCCGGGCCGCCACCGATCCGGGCGCCGCGGTCGCGGCCGGCGGGGTGCTGGACGCGGTCGCCAGCGGGGATCCGGCGCTGCTGGCGAGCCGGCTGGCCAATGACCTGCAACCGGCCGCGATCGCGCTGGCCCCCTACCTGGCCGGCACCCTGGCCGCCGGCCGGGACTGCGGCGCGCTGGCCGGCATCGTCTCCGGCTCCGGCCCGACCTGCGCGTTCCTGGCCCGCGACGCCGAGCACGCGCGGACGCTGGCCGACGCGCTGGCCCGCACCGGCAGCTGCCGGCAGGCCCTCCCGGTGGCCGGCGGCCGCGCCCGGGCGACGGTGCTGAGCTGATGGCCGGCCGGGTAACCGCCAGCAGGGCGAACGCCGTCAACCTGGTCAACCTGGAGAACGTCTCCAAGAGCTACGGCACCACCTCGGTGCTCGAGTCGGTGTCCCTCGGGATCAGCGACCAGGACCGGATCGGGGTGGTGGGGCGCAACGGCGGCGGCAAGTCGACCCTGCTGCGGATGATCACCGGTGCCGAGCCGCCGGACTCCGGACGCTCGACCGCCACCGGCGGCCTGCGGATCGCCACCGTCGACCAGGCCGGCCACCTCGACGCCGGTTCCACCGTGCGCGACCTGGTGGTGGGCGATGCGGCCGAGCATGTCTGGGCCGGCGACGCTGCCGTCCGCGAGGTGCTGACCGGCCTCGGGCTGGCGGCGTTGGGCCTGTCCGCCGCGGGCTTGGACGTTACAGTGGACCAGATGTCCGGTGGCGAGCGCCGCCGGGTGTCGCTGGCCGCCGCACTGGTCACCGACGCCGACCTGCTGGTGCTGGACGAGCCCACCAACCACCTCGACATCGAAGGGGTCACCTGGCTTGCGGGCTACCTCAACCGGCGGCGCGGCGCGCTGCTGGCCGTCACCCACGACCGGTGGTTCCTGGACGAGGTCTGCACCCGCACCTGGGAGGTGGTCGACGGCACAGTGCGCAGCTTCGAGGGGGGCTACGCCGCCTACGTGCTGGCCCGGGCCGAGCGCGACCGGCAGGCCAGCGCCAGCGAGGCCCGGCGGCAGAACCTGCTGCGCAAGGAGCTGGCCTGGCTGCGCCGCGGACCGCCGGCCCGCACCTCCAAGCCGAAGTTCCGGATCGAGGCGGCCGAGGCCCTGATCGCCGACGTGCCGCCGGTGCGCAGCGCCGTCGAGTTGCGGGCGCTGTCGGCCAAGCGGCTGGGCCGCACCGTCTATGACCTCGAGGACGTGACGCTCTCGGTGGGCAGCGACCAGGCCGCGCGGACGCTGTTCTCGGGCGCCAGCTGGCATGTCGGCCCCGGTGACCGGATCGGGATCATCGGCGTCAACGGCTCGGGCAAGACCCACCTGCTGCGGCTGCTGGCCGGCGAGCTGTCCCCCGACGCCGGCAGGGTGGTGATCGGCCAGACCGTCCGGGTCGGCTACCTGTCCCAGAACGTCACCGAGCTGCCGTCCCAGCTGCGGGTGATCGAGGCGGTGACCGAGGTGCGCGGTACCGCGGTGCTCGACGGTGTCGAGCAGTCGGCCGGCCAGCTGGCCGAGCGCTTCGGCTTCGCCAACGAGCGGCAGTGGACGCCGGTGCGCGACCTGTCCGGTGGTGAGCGGCGCCGGTTGCAACTGCTGCGGCTGCTGCTCACCCAGCCCAACGTGCTGCTGCTGGACGAGCCGACCAACGACCTGGACACCGACACCCTCGCCGAGCTCGAGGACCTGCTGGATTCGTGGGCCGGCACCCTGGTGGTGGCCAGCCACGACCGGTACCTGATCGAGCGGGTCTGCGACTCGACGGTGGCGTTGCTGGGCGACGGTTCGATCGCCGCGCTGCCCGGCGGCATCGATGAGTACCTGCGCCGGCGCGCGGCCGAGCTGCGGACCGCCGAGCAGGACAGCCGGCCGGCGGGCGCGAAGCCGGTCGGCAAGTCCGACCCGCGGGCGACCCGCAAGGAACTGGCCCGGCTGGAGCGCGAGATTGCCAAGCTGGAGCGCCGGGAGACCGAGCTGCACCAGGCGCTGGCCGAACATGCCACCGACTACGCCCGGATCGGCGAACTGGACGCCGAACTGCGTGGGGTGCTGAGCGCCAAGGACGCCGCCGAGCACAGCTGGCTGGAGTTGTCGGAGGAGCTGTAACGCCGGCTGGGTCGTAGCGCGGAGTTGTCGGAGGAGTTGTAGCGCCGGCTCAGGAGCCCAGCGACAGCTTGGGCTTGGCCTCCAGGCCGCGCAGGCCGTTCCAGCCCAGGTTGACCAGGTGCGCGGCCACCTCCTCGCGCCGGGGCTTGCGCACCTCGAGCCACCACTGGCCGGTCAGCGCCACCATCCCCACCAGCATCTGGGCGTACATGCCGGCCAGCTTCGGATTGAGCTTCCGGGCGCTGAACTCGCGCACCAGGATGTACTCGACCTGGCTGGCGATGTC
>DASZEI010000231.1:0-2600 GCA_035940975.1 Jatrophihabitans sp.
TTCTGCCTTGCGGTAAATCGCCTTATCGCAGGGGAGCACCAGTTGCCACAATCAGAAGTTGGCAGCGACGGGATTAGCCATTGGCGACCCCTCCCACTCGCGCCGCCAGCACCGCTTCGAGTGGCTTGCCCGTTTCCTGCATGAGCAGGATTACCTCTGCGGCGAGCTTCGGCGACAATCGCCCGTCCTGCACCATTTCCAACACCTGCAGCAGGCCGGTGTGGTCGAGGGGAACTCGTTCAGGTTTCGACGTCATCGGATTCCTGTGCCGATTGCAGCTCCCGACAGCGCATGTGGCGGCGGGTGGGAGGCTTTGGACCGCCGGGATCCTGCACGGCCGCCCCGACGCCTACATAAGCGCCGGAGGTGTGTGATGCCGAAGCAGACAGTCTCTGTGTCGCTGCAGGGCCAGGTGCCGATCTCGCCCAACGACCCACCCCCACCGAGTCCGCCTATCCCCCCAGGGCCGCCAGGGCCGGATCTGCCTGAGGCGCCGGTATGGGACCCGCCCGGGCCCGACGCCCCGCTGCCCGGCGAGGACCCGGATTCGCCGCCGGTCGGCGATCCTCCCGCTGATCCACCCATCCGGATGAAGGCTCCCTGAGCTAGTCCTCCACGTCAGTGTGTTGCACGGATCAGCGGTGCGGACGCGAGGAAGCCAACCCGTATGTTGGGCTATGCGATGCGGACATATTCTGGGCGTCCAAGCTCGAGCATGCGATTCAACACGTCAGCTGCGATGGCCACTTCGGTCGCCTGCCGGCCATCCGTTTGCGATCGCAGCCCGTCACCAATGACGCGCTTCCATCGCGAGATATCGGCCTCGACCAAAGCACGGAAGTTGTACCCTGACGCTCGCTGCCAGCCCATGCGCCCGCGCTCTGCAATACACTGCAAATGCCGGTCCCGTTGCGTCGGCGCGGTCTCGGCAGCGTCGCTTGGCACCGCGCTCGCGCGTGGCGGCACGACCACGGCCGCCTCGGGATGCCGTGCGGCAACCTCGATGTAGACATCGTCCCGATCGTACGCGCCATCGCCGGTAAGGGACGCCACCGCCCCCTCGACCTGCTCGAGCAAGGGGCCGATCTGCGAGCCGTCGTCGGCATCGCGGTCGGTCAGCACCGCCGCGACGATCCGGCCCGTATCAGCGTCGGTGGCAAGATGCAGCTTGCGCCACCCACGACGCCGTTTGCTGCCATGCTTCTCCACCAGCCATTCTCCAGGACCGCAGAACTTCAGCCCCGTGCTGTCCACCAGCAGCTCCACCGGCTCTGCACGCGAGCCCGCTGCCAGAGGCGGCAGCTGCAGCGTCTCCGCCCGCCGGCTCAGGGTCGAGTGGTCCGGCACGGCCAGATCGAGCCCGAGCAGGGCGAGGATGGAGCCAATCAGGCCCTCGGTCTGGCGCAGCGGCAGACGGAACACCGCGCGCAGGGTCAAGGCAGTGGTGATGGCCAGATCCGAGTAGGAGGGCTGCCCGCCCCGGGTGGTACGTGGCGCCGCGCACCAGGCCTCGATCGCCTCTGCCGTGAACCACACTGTCAGGCTGCCGCGAGCCCGGAGCCCGGCGTCATACTCGGCCCAGTTCTTTACCCGGTGCTGCTGGCGAGGAATGTGGTGCCGGCGGTCAGCATTGGCCTTGAATGGCATGGCGGGCTCCCCCTCGGTCGAGGGCTCGCCCCCAGGTCAGCGTAGCCCACGCCGGCCGACCCGGCGATCCCTGCAACAAGATGGCTCGGCACCGCACTGGAACGCGGTGGCACGATGACCGCCGCCTCGGGATGGCGCGCGGCGACACCGCTGCAAACACCCTCCTGATCATACGTGCCATCGCCGGTGAACGAGGCGGTCGGGCCGTCTACTTGGTCGAGCAAGGGACCAACCTGGGAGCCATCATCGGCATCCTTGTCGGTCAGCACCGCCGCGACGATCCGCCCCGTGTCGGCATCCATGCCGATGTGGAGTTTCTTCCAAGACCGGCGCGTGCGGGTGCCGTGCTTCTCGATCAGCCACTCACCCGCGTCACACAGCTTTAGGCCCGTGCTGTCCACCAGCAGGTGCATGGGTTCGCCGTCGCGGCGCGGTCGTGGCCGCGGCACCTCCAGCGTCTCGGCCCTGCGGCATAGGGTGGTGTGGTCGGGCACGGCGAGGTTCAGCCCGAGCAGGCCGATGACGGAGCCGATCAGGCCTTCGGTCTGCCGGAACGGCAGGCGGAAGACGGCGCGCAAGGTCAACGCCGTCAGGATCGCCAGGGGCGAGTAGGCGGGCTGTCCGCCCCGGGTCGTCCGTGGCTCGGCTTGCCACGCCTGGACGGCTTCAGCGGTGAACCAGACCGTCAAGCTCCCGCGCTGGCGTAGGCTGGTGTCGTACCCGCGCCAGTTCGTCACCTTGCGCTTCTGCCGGGGAATACGGTGACGACGGTCCTGGTTCAGCCTGAAGGGCACGCTGGGCATCCGGGGGGCAGGTGAGGGGTCGTCCTGCTACTCCGGCTCGACCTACAGCGCCACCGGCCGGATCCATGCAACAAGGCCCCAGGAGTGCGAGATCACCGAGATCGTGCTGCCGCGCTTCGGCGGCGAGCTGACGCTGCTGGATAGCAAGAA
>DASZEI010000232.1:0-1639 GCA_035940975.1 Jatrophihabitans sp.
CACGTGCTGCCCGCCGAGGAGATGGGCGAGGCACCAGACGTTCTCGCCGCCGACCTCGACGACGAGGACCTGCTCGGCGACGCGCTCGGGGTCGACGACCGCTCCCCGGAGAACCTCGAGGAGCGACCGGAGGAAGACGTCCGGGTCGGACGCACATCCACCGGCGACGACTTGGGTGACGAAGCAGGCACGTAGTTGCCGGCCGGGCCGACGGAGAGGCCGGTGTACCAAGACGACAACCCGAGCCTCCCGTCAGTTCCCCCAGGCCCCCATACTCCCTGCCTTCAAACGCTCGCGTTGTGGGGCGACCACGTGCTGCGGATCGACGGCCGACGCCATCCCGGCCTCGAAGACCGCAAACCGGGTGGCGAGTGAACCGGCCAGCAACACCAGACCGCTCGCGGCGGAACACACCCGGCTGCGGCGGCCCAGTACGGCTCCCAACCCACCGACGACGGTCAGTGCGCGCGCCGCACGGTTCCAGCGCCCGGCCCGCCCGGTCCGGTACACCTGCTCGATGCCACCGGGAAGCCGGGCCAGCCGCTGCTCCAGGACACGACCGGCGGCCAGCTCGACGGCGGCCCCCACACCGGCGATCCGGGCGGCCGGGAGGTTGTCGGCGACAGCGGCGGCCAGCAGACCGACGCCGCCACCCGCGGCTGCGGAGCTGCCCACGAACAGCACCGGCAGCTCGTAGCGCGCCTCATGCCAGGCCGGCACGGCGGTGTCGGCCACCAGCACTGCGGTGTAGCTGGCCAGGATAGGGCCGAGCGCGGCCGCACCCCAGCCGGCGAGCCGACCCAGCCGCGGCGCTATCCCGGTCAGCTCCGACACCGCCGCGGCCGAGGCCATCGCGGCGAACGGGCTGAGGATCCAGGTGCCGATCGACAGCGGTGAGGTCGGCTTGATCACGCGCAGCATGTACAGGAACCGGGCCGGCCGTCCGAGGTCGTGGATCAGCGCCGCCGTGCCGACCAGAGCGCTGCCCGCAGCAACCACGCGCCCACTCCGGCGCAATGTCGGGCGACCTGTCGCGTCGGCCAACGCCGCCAGCCCCGCGGTGGTGCCGGCCACTCCGCCGGCCCAGAAATAGATCGGCACGTCCGGTGACTTCCAGGTCGGCCGTTTCAGGATCGGCCGCCCGTAATACGAGGTGAACTCAGCGGCAGGCACCATCGAGCCGCGTTCTCGCCGGCGCCGGCCCATCAGCGCCGCCGGCCCAGAAACGCGCCGGCGATCGCGATGGCCAACCCAGCCGCTGCTGCCGCGGCCCGGGTCCACATCGCGGGCAAGTCACGGGTAGTCACCACCGGATCCGGCGGTAGCCCGTACACCTCGGGATCGTCCAGCAGCAGGAAGAATGCTCCGGTCCCCCCGACGCCGTCGTCCGGGTCACGGCCGTAGAGCTGGGCGTGGGTCTCCCCGTCCGCCAGCAGCGTCGCCAGCCGGCGATCGGCCCGCTCTTGCAACTCGTCGAGTGGCCCATAGACGATGGACTCGGTGGGGCAGGCCTGCGCGCAGGCGGGGGTCACACCGTCCTTGGTGCGGTCATAACACAGCGTGCACTTCCAGGCCCGCCCGTCGCCGGGACGGATGTCGATCACGCCGTAGGGGCACGCCGGCACGCAGTACCCGCAGC
>DASZEI010000233.1:0-21903 GCA_035940975.1 Jatrophihabitans sp.
GCCGCCATCTTGCGCAACACCCGCCCGAAGAACGCCGAGCCGACCACGGCGATCAGCGGGTCGGCCAGCCGGGGCGTCCAGCGGGCCCGCACCTCCTCGATCCACTCGACGCGGACACCGCCGGCGGCCGGCCGCACCCCGATCTCGGCCCAGCCGGTGAGCCAGGGCCCGAGCTTGCGGATCCGGCAGCGACCCGGGGCGGTGCCGGCCGGCGGCTGCCACTCGGTGACCTCCATCGGATCGTCGAACCCCACCGGCCCGAGCCGGGTGCGACCGGTGAAGCGGGTCCCCAGGCCCGGACCGGACGGGCCCTGGCGATCGACGACGACGGTGGTCAGTGGGATCCAACGGCTCTGCGCGGGCCAGTCGGTGACCAGCTCCCAGACCGCCGGGGCCGGAGCCTTGATCACCAGTTCGGTTCGGATCCGAGCCATCTGACGATCCTATGGCGGCGCGCTCGGACCCGGCGGTACGGGCGCTGACTCGGGGCGCCGGTGGCGGGCGAAGTAGGGTTTGAGGCACACCAGGACAAGGGAGTCTGACATGACTGAGACCGCCACGAGCGCCGAGGTCGCGGTGCTGCACACCGGTGACGGCGAGGACCTGCAGCTACAGGTCGTCCCGTCGAGCGAGGGCTCGCCCGGCCTGGACGTGAGCAAGCTGCTCGCGCGCACCGGCCTGGTCACCTACGACCCCGGGTTCGCCAACACCGCGTCGTGTGCGTCCCGGATCACCTACATCGACGGGGACGCGGGCATCCTGCGCTACCGCGGCTACCCGATCGAGGAACTGGCCGAGAAGTCCACCTTCGCCGAGGTGAGCTACCTGCTGATCCACGGCGAGCTGCCCTCAGCCGACGAGCTGGCCGCCTTCACCTCCCGGCTCACCCGGCACACCCTGCTGCACGAGGACCTCAAGCGGTTCTTCGACGGCTTTCCCCGGGACGCGCACCCGATGCCGGTGCTGTCCTCGGCGGTGTCGGCGCTGTCGACCTTCTACCAGGACTCGCTGGACCCGTTCAACCCCGAGCAGGTGGACCTGTCCACCATCCGGCTGCTGGCCAAGCTGCCGACCATCGCCGCCTACGCCTACAAGAAGTCGGTGGGGCAGCCCTTCCTCTACCCGGACAACTCGCTCGGCCTGGTCGAGAACTTCCTGCGGATGACCTTCGGCTTTCCGGCCGAGCCCTACCAGGCCGATCCGGCGGTGGTCCGCGCCCTGGACCTGCTGTTCGTGCTGCACGCCGACCACGAGCAGAACTGCTCGACCTCCACCGTCCGGCTGGTCGGCTCGTCGCACGCGAACCTGTTCGCCTCGGTCTCGGCCGGGATCAACGCGCTGTTCGGACCGCTGCACGGTGGCGCCAACAGCGCCGTGCTCGACATGCTGCAGGCGATCCGCGACGACGGCGGCGACGTCAAGCGGTTCGTCGAGCGGGTGAAGAGCAAGGAGGCCGGTGTGAAGCTGATGGGCTTCGGGCACCGGGTCTACAAGAACTACGACCCGCGGGCGGCGATCATCAAGAAGAGCGCCGACGAGGTGCTGTCGGCGCTCGGCAAGCGCGATGACCTGCTCGACATCGCGATGGAGCTCGAGGGTTATGCGCTGGCCGATGAGTACTTCATCAGCCGCAAGCTGTACCCGAACGTGGACTTCTACACCGGCCTGATGTACCGGGCGATGGGCTTTCCGACCAAGATGTTCACGGTGCTGTTCGCGATCGGCCGGCTGCCGGGCTGGATCGCCCAGTGGCACGAGATGATCAACGACCCGGAAACCAAGATCGGCCGGCCGCGCCAGCTCTACACCGGTCCCACCAACCGGCCCTACCCCAGCGCGTAGCACTGGCCCTGATGCGCGTCGGCGGCCACGTCCGGTAAAAACAGTAGACATGAGCCAACAAGTCCGCGCCGTCATCGCCCGCAGCAAGGACCAGCCGGTCGAACTGGTCACGGTCAACGTTCCCGACCCGGGACCGGGCGAGGCAGTGGTCGCGATCGGAGCGTGCGGGGTCTGCCACACCGACCTGCACTACCGCAACGGCGGCATCAGCTCGGACTTCCCGTTCCTGCTGGGCCATGAGGCCGCCGGAGTGGTGGAGAGCGTCGGCGACGGGGTCACCGAGGTGGCGCCCGGCGACTTCGTGATCCTGAACTGGCGTGCCGTCTGCGGCCAGTGCCGGGCCTGCAGCCGGGGCCGGCCGCAGTACTGCTTCAACACCCACAACGCCACCCAGAAGATGACCCTGGAAGACGGCACGGAACTGTCGGCGGCACTGGGCATCGGTGCGTTCGCCGACAAGACGCTGGTCGCCGCCGGCCAGTGCACCAAGGTCAATCCGCAGGCGCCGGCGAGGGTGGCCGGCCTCCTCGGCTGCGGCGTGATGGCCGGCCTGGGCGCGGCGATCAACACCGGCGGGGTCGGCCGGGGCGACTCGATCGCCGTCATCGGGTGCGGCGGGGTCGGCATGGCGGCGGTCGCCGGGGCCAGGATGGCCGGCGCGACCACGATCATCGCCGTCGACATCGACGAGCGAAAGCTGGTGGCCGCCCGCGAGTTCGGCGCCACCCACGTGGTGAACTCCACGACCACCCACCCGGTCGAGGCGATCCGCGAGGCGACCAGCGGCTTCGGCGCCGACGTGGTGGTGGACGCGGTCGGTACCGCCAAGACCTACAAGCAGGCATTCCTGGCCCGCGACCTGGCCGGCACGGTGGTGCTGGTGGGGGTGCCGGCTCCCGACACCAAGGTCGAGTTGGGACTGCTCAACGTCTTCAGCCGGGGCGGCGCGCTGAAGTCGTCCTGGTACGGCGACTGCCTGCCGTCCCGGGACTTTCCGATGCTGATCGAGCTGTACCTGCAGGGACGGCTGCCGCTGGACAAGTTCGTCACCGAGACCATCGGCATCGGTGACGTCGAGGCGGCGTTCACCAAGATGCACCACGGCGACGTGCTGCGTTCGGTCGTCGTCTTCGAGTGAGGGAGAGTTCCGCCTCATGACCGCTCGGATCGAGCACACCGCCACGTCGGGGACGTTCAACCTCGACGGCGGCAGTTGGGACGTGGAGAACAACGTCTGGCTGGTGGGCGACGACGCCGAGTGCGCCGTCATCGACGCCCCGCACCAGCTGCCGCCGATCCTCGACCTGATCGGCCCTCGCAAGGTGACCGCCATCCTGTGCACCCATGCCCACGACGATCACGTGACGGCGGCCCGGCTGCTGAGCGAGGCCACCGGAGCGCCGGTCCGGTTGCACCCGGCCGACGAGGTGCTGTGGCGCCAGACCCATCCGGACTTCGACTTCGTGCCGCTGGCCGACGGCGAGCGGGTTCAGGTCGCCGGTGTCTCGCTGGAGGTCCGGCACACCCCGGGGCACTCGCCGGGCGGGGTCTGCTACTACGCCGCCGACCTGGGCGCGGTGTTCAGCGGTGACACGCTGTTCAAAGGCGGCCCGGGAGCCACCGGACGATCCTTCTCCAACTTCGGCACCCTGCTGGACACCATCCGCTCCGGGCTCTTCACGCTGCCGGTCGACACCGTGGTGCACACCGGCCACGGCGAGTCGACGTCGATCGGCGAGGAAGTGCCGCACCTGGACGACTGGATCGCGCGCGGCCACTGACAGCTGGCCCACCCTGGTAGACCCTTCTAGACACAATCGACCCTATTGTCAACAATGAGATGATGACCAAACTGCTCGGCTTTCCCAACCCGGTGAACGAGAAGGCAGCCCGGGTGGTCGCCTCCGGTGTCGGCCTGTCGACCCTGCTGGCGCTGTTGCCGGGCCTGACCTGGCTGTCGCTGCCGATCGCGGTCGGCTTCGCGCTCCGGGTGGCATCCGGCCCCCGGTTCAGCCCGCTCGGGCTGCTGGCCACCCGGCTGGTCGCACCCAGGCTGGGCGCTCCGAAGCTGGTGCCCGGACCGCCCAAGCGGTTCGCCCAGGCCATCGGTGCCACCCTCAGCAGCGCTGCGGCCCTTGCGCACCTCGGTTTCGGAGCGACGGGGCTGGCACGGGCGCTGCTGGCCCTGATCCTGTTCGCCGCGTCGCTGGAGGCGGCCTTCGCCCTCTGCCTGGGCTGCGTGCTGTTCGCCCAGTTGATGCGCGCCGGCGTCATCTCGGCCGATGTCTGCCGGTCCTGTAACGACGTCAGCCTCCGGTACGGCCAGAATGGATAGGTGACGTCCGCCTCACCGCTGCCCGGAGCCGGCCTGGGAGCAGCCGACCCCGCTCCGGCTGCCGCGCCTTCGACTGCCGGGCCTCCCCCGGCCACCCCGGTCGGCGAGCCGGCGCGCCAGCAGGCGGCTGTCCGGCGCTCGGACCGGCTCGGCCTGGAGGTACTGCTGGTCCTGGGCGTCTCGCTGGGAATCTCGGCGATCGGCTCCTGGATCAACTTCCTCGACATCCAGACCCGTGGTGGCTTCCGCAACGCCACCGCGACGCTGAACCCGTCCGAGAGCCCGCGCGCCTGGGTGGACCTGTCCTACCAGCTGCTCGGCGTGCTCAACGGCGTGGTGCCCGCGTTCCTGGCCCTGCTGCTGCTGAGCCGGCTACCGGCGCTGCCCGGCTTCGGGATCGGGCTGGACCGGATGCGGCTGAAACGCGAAACCCTGCAGGGCCTGGGTATTGCCGCACTGATCGGACTGCCCGGCCTGGGACTGGTGATCCTGGCCCGGCACCTCGGAATCAACGCCCAGATCCAGGCGTCGGGACTCGCCGACATCTGGTACCGGTATCCGGTGCTGATCCTGGAGGGCCTCCAGAACGGGTTCCTCGAAGAGATCGTGATGATCGGCTACCTGCTCACCCGGCTGCGGGCGATGAACTGGCCGGCCGGCCGGGCGATCCTGGTCAGCGCCGTGATCCGGGGCAGCTATCACACCTACCAGGGCATCGGTGGCTTCGTCGGCAACCTGATCATGGGAGCGCTGTTCGGCTGGTGGTTCACCCGTACCAAGCGGGTGCTGCCGCTGGTCATCGCGCACAGCGTGATCGACATCGTCAGCTTCGTCGGGTACGCGGCACTGCACGGCCGGGTCAGCTGGCTCTGACCGCTGTACCGCCGAGTTCATCACCGTCGTCACGGCGAGCCTCGCCTTAATCGCGGGACTGCGCCGGAGCACTGTGACAGGGTCGGGCCATGACGTCGGCAACGGAGATCCGGCACGTCCCGTTCGACGAGATCGTGCCCTGGTTGCGCGCCATGCGCAGCACGCTGCTGGAGAACCCCGCCGCCGGTGGCGAGCACACCCTGCCCTGGTGGAAAGACGTGTGGGACCCCGAACGGGTGTTCGGTGGCTACGCCGAGGGCCGCTGCGTGGCCACCCTGCGGACGTTTCCCACCACCCTGACGATTCCGTCCGGGCCGGCAGAGTGCGCCGAACTGCCGATCGACGCACTCACCCAGGTGACGGTCGCGGCCACCCACCGGCGCCGAGGGCTGCTCACCCGGATGCTGACCCAGTCGCTGGCCGATGCCAAGGAGCGGGGCGAGGTGGCCAGCCTGCTGCTGGCGGCGGAGTGGGCGATCTACGGCCGGTTCGGATACTGGCCGGCTGTGATGAGTTCCAACTACCGGATCCTGTCGATGCGACGGCCGCGGATCCTGCCGCCGCGGCAAGCCCACCAGCTCATCGGGGTCGATCCGGAGCAACTGCTCGAACCTGCCGCCGAGGTGCACCGCCGCGTTCGGCTCCAGCGACCCGGACACATCGACCGGACCACCGCTGATTGGCAGCGACGGCTGGGCCTGCGTGGCCTGCGACCGCCGGGGACACGGGAGCCGGTCTGCGTGCTGGCCCGCAACGCAGACGGCAGGGTGGACGGCTACGCCATGTGGCGGGCCACCAACGGCGACTTCTTCACAGAACCCGATCAGATGCAGGTCACCGTCGACGAGGTGCTGGCTGCCACCGAGGACGCTTACCGGGCGCTGTGGCAGTACCTGCTGGGCCTGGACCTGGTGCGGGTGCTGCTGCTGCGCGCATATCCCGTGGACGAGCCACTGGAGTGGCTGCTGTCCGACGGCCGGGCGGCCCAACGCACCCTGACCGGTGACCGCGACTGGCTGCGGTTGCTGGACGTCCCAGCGGCACTGTCGGCACGCCGCTACGCCTGCACCGACCGGCTGGTGCTGGACGTGGTGGACGACGACGGCGGCTGGGCGGCCGGCCGGTTCACCCTGGACGGCGGCCCCACGCACGCCGAGTGCCGCCCCACCCCGGCAGCGACCGCGGACCTGCGGCTGTCCCAGCGAGCGCTGGCCGGCATCTACCTCGGTGGCAACACCGTGCGCGCCCAACAGCTGGCCGGCCTGGTCGATGAGGAGACCCCGGGTGCGGCGGCCCGGTTGGAGGCGATGTTCTGGACCGCCCAGCAGCCCTGGAACGCCACCCCGTTCTGAACCCGATCCCGCTGCCTGAGCCGTGCGGTTCGGCGCCTCAGGCGGTCACGAAGTCGATCAGCTCCTCGACCGAGCGCAGCAACGGCACCTCGACGTCGGCGAAGCTGTTCACCGACGCCAGCACCCGGCGCCACATCTCCCGGGTGTCCGAGACCCCGAGCGCCGCGGCGATGCCGTCCTTCCACTCGACGTCACGGCCGATCACCGGCCAGGCCTCGATGCCGAGCGCGGTGGGCTTCACCGCTTGCCAGATGTCGACGTAGGGATGGCCGTTGATCAGCACGTGCGGCGAGGTCACGCCGGCCGCGATCCGGCTCTCCTTGGACCCGGGCACCAGATGGTCCACCAGCACCCCGAGCCGCCGCCCGGGTCCCGGGCCGAACTGGCGAACCTGCTCGGCCAGCTGGTCGATCCCGCCGAGCGGCTGCACCACGACCCCCTCGATCCGCAGGTCCTCCCCCCAGATCCGCTCCACCAGGGCCGCGTCGTGCACCCCTTCGACCCAGATCCGGCTGGCCTTCGCGACCTGCGCCCTGACACCGGCAACGGCAACCGAGTCGGACGCGGTACGTCCCGCCCGTACCAGGCCAGGCACCGCCGGAGCCGGCCGAACCAGGGTCACCAGCTCACCCTCCAGCAGGAAGCTGGCCGGCAACATCGGAAAGTCCCGCCGCCGGTCGAACCGGTCGGCCAGCGTGACGGTGTCGCGCTGCTCACCGGCCACCACCGTCCGGCCCAGCGCCACCACCGCTCCGCAGTAGCCGTCCAGCGTCTCGACCACCAGCTCCAGCTCCGCCGGAACCTGCCGGACAGCCTTACGGTTGCGGGCCGAACGCGATGCCAGCACGTCGTCGGGATACACGTCGAGCAGCTTAGGGATCACCCGGCCGGCAGCGGGGAAGCCCACGCCTGGCACCTCCGTTCGGTAGCGTGGGCAGCTGTGCCGAACGAACGACGATGTGCCCAGCTCGCCGCCTGGGGCTCCGCCTGGCTGGCAGGCGCCGCAGCCTTCGACGACGTGCTCGACGCCGTCACCGGCAAGGGACGCCACGTCGGTGGTCCCGGCTTCGGCCCCGGCCCGAACCCGGTCGGTGCCGCGCTGGCCGAGTGGAAACGGGCGGGCACCTCCGTCTTGACGCTGGCACTGCCGGTGCCCGGTGACGTACGCGGCCTGGCCGGCCCGGTGCCGTTCCGAACCACCGCGCTGGCCGCCGGCGAGGCGGTCTACGGCCGGGACTTCGGGCTGACCGTGCTGCCGGGGCGCGAGACCCCCAGCAGCGCCGGGCGGGAGTTGATCTGGCACCGCGCGGAGGTGACCGGGTTGCCACCGGACCCGATCTGCCTGGCCGACGCCGAGCACGAGCTGGCCGAGTCGATCCGCGAAACGGCGTCGCTGTTCGCCCGCCGCGGTGTCACCAGCTGGCTCACCGACATCGCACCGGCGCTGTCGGATGCCCGGCGGGCCGGCGAGCGGCTGCACCTGCCGGCCTGCCATCCGCCGAGGGCGGTCCGGCTGATCGCCCAGGCCGAGCGGCTGTCCGCGGTGCTGATCGTGGTCGATTCCGACGACACCGCCCAGCTCACCACGGCGGCCGTCGCCGACCGCGACCAGGCGCTGGCTCCGTTGCGGCTGGCGGTCCGCCGGGCGCTGCTGGCCGGTTACAACGCCGCTGCCGAGGTCTCAGCCGGACCCTGAGCCACGCCGGGCCGGTGCCGGGCAGCAGCCGGCCGGGCAGTGCTGCCCGCACAGCCCGAGCGTGCTCAGGTACGCCGGCGGCCGGCCGGTCAGTTGCTCCTCCACCAGGTCGACCAATCCCGCCACGAAGGCCGGGTCGGTGCCCGCCGTCGAGGCCCGGACGAACTCCAGCCCCAGCTCGGCGGCGGTGTCGCGGGCCTCGTTGTCCAGGTCCCAGAGCACCTCGAGGTGGTCGGAGACGAAGCCGGTGGGCGCCACCACCACAGCCGGGACGCCCGCCACCGCCAGCGCCCGCAGGTGGTCGTTGACGTCGGGCTCCAGCCACGGCACCCCCGGCGGGCCGGACCGGGACTGCCACACCAGGTCGAAGTCGGCGCCGGCGCCGCGAACCGACTCGGCCACCAGCCGGGCGGTCTCGCGGTGCTGGGCCAGGTACAGCCCGCCGTCCGGGCCGGAGGTGTCGTTCATCGACACCGGGATCGAGTGCGCGGTGAACACCAGCCGAGCCTGGCCGCGCAGGTCAGGGCGGAGGCCGGTCAGCGCCTGGCGCACCGCGCTGGCGTTGGCGGCGATGAAGCCCGGGTGGTCGAAGTAGTGCCGCAGCTTGGTGAACCGGGGCGCGGCACCGTCGCCGGCCGGCTCGGTCCCGTCCAGCTCAGCGGCAGCACGTGCCAGGTCCTCGCGGTACTGCCGGCAACCGGAGTAGGAGCCGGTGGCGCTGGTGGCCAGCACCAGCGCGTGCCGGCGGCCGTCGGCGGCCATCTGCCGGGCGGTGTCGGTGAGGAAGGGGTGCCAGTTCCGGTTGCCGAAGTACAGCGGCAGGTCGATGCCCCGGCGGCCGAACTCCGCGGCCAGCGCCGACAGCAGCGCCTGGTTCTGCGCCGTGATCGGGGAGACGCCGCCGAAGTGCTGGTAGTGCTCGGCGACCGCCGCCAGCCGCTCGTCCGGCACGCCGCGCCCGGCGGTGACGTTGCGCAGGAACGGCATGACCTCGTCCGGGCCTTGCGGGCCGCCGAAGGACAGCAGCAGGAACGAGTCGACTTGCGCGTCAGTCACCCCTAGCAAGCTAGTCGCCGGCGGCTGAGTCGGTCAGCAGCGGCGGGCTCAGACCCCCATGGCGTGGAAGCCGCCGTCGACGTGGATCATCTCGCCGGTGGTGGCGGGGAACCAGTCCGACATCAGCGCCGCGCAGCTCATCGCGACCGGAGTGGCGTCGTTGATGTTCCAGCCGAGCGGGGCCCGGACCCCCCACGCGTCCTCGAACTGGACGAAGCCCGGAATGCTCTTGGCGGCCATGGTGCGCACCGGGCCGGCCGCGACCAGGTTCACCCGGATCCGGCGGGGACCGAGCTCGCGAGCCAGGTAGCGGGAGGTGGACTCCAGGGCGGCCTTGGCTACCCCCATCCAGTTGTAGGCAGGCCAGGCCACCGTGGCGTCGAAGTCCATGCCGACGATCGAACCGCCGGACGGGCCGAACAGCGGCAACGACGCCACGGCCAGGGACTTGAAGCTGAAGGCCGAGACCTCGACGGCGGTGGCCACGTCGGCGAACGGGGCGTCCAGGAAGCCGTCACCGAGGCAGGACGCCGGGGCGAACCCGATCGAGTGCAGCACCCCGTCCACGCCGTCGACATGCTCGCGGACCCGGCCGGCCAGCGCCTGCAGGTCCTCGGCCGAGGTGACGTCCAGCTCGACCACCGGCGCGGGCTTGGGCAGCCGGCGCGCCACCCGCTCGACCAGCGACAGCCTGCCGAAGCCGGTCAGCACCACGTCCGCACCCTGCTCCTGCGCGACCTTGGCGACCGCGAACGCGATCGAGGAGTCGGTGATGACCCCGGTGATCAGCAGCCGCTTGCCGTCCAGAAGTGCCATGTCCTCAGTTCCCCCTCAGCTGGTGGTGAAAACAGCTCGCACGTCAGAAGCCCATCCCCAGGCCGCCGTCGACCGGCAGCACCGCGCCGTTGACGTAGCCGGCGGCGTCGGAGGCCAGGAAGCGGACCACCTCGGCGACCTCGGTGACCGCCCCGTACCGGCGCAGCGGCACGCTGGCCAGCACCTCGCTCTTGCGGGCCTCGGTGATCACCGCGGTCATGTCGGTCTCGATGAAGCCGGGCGCCACCACGTTGGCGGTGATGTTGCGGCTGCCCAGCTCGCGGGCGATCGAGCGGGCCAGCCCGATCAGGCCGGCCTTGCTCGCGGCGTAGTTGGCCTGGCCGGGCGCCCCGGTCAGCGCCACGATCGAGGAGATGAACACCATCCGGCCGCCCTTGGCCTTGACCATCCCGGCGGTGGCCCGCTTGGCCACCCGGTAGGCGCCGGTCAGGTTCGCGTCGAGCACGGCGGTGAAGGACTGCTCGCTCATCCGCATCAGCAGCTTGTCGTCGGTGATGCCGGCGTTGGCCACCAGCACCTGGACGGGGCCGAACTCGGCCTCGACCTCGCTGAAGGCCGAGTCCACCGACGCCTCGTCGGTCACGTCGCAGCGCACCCCGAACAGCCCGTCCGGCGCGCCACTGCCGCGATGGGTGATGGCGACCTTGTCACCCGCCTCGCTGAACGCCCGGGCTATCGCCAGGCCGATTCCACGGTTGCCACCAGTCACCAGCACAGATCGACTCACTCGGCTCACGCTAGCCGATGGTTGATCACATCCGACTCAGGAGGCCGGCAAAGTGCTCGTACCGCTCAGCTCAGCCGGCCCGACCAGAGCAGCGAGCTGGCCCCGGCAGCCATCGCCAGCAGCAGGCCGGCCAGCATGAAACGCCAGCTGATGTCGCGCTGGGCGGTGGTGTAGCCGATCTGGGAGCCGATGTCCTCATAGACCGTCCTCAGCTCCTCCACCGACGCCGCGGTGTGGAACGAGCCGCCCGTTGCCTGGGCCAGGCCACGCAGGGTGACCTTGTCCGAGGGCACCGCCTGCACGGTGCCCTGCACCTCGACCGTGCCGCTGTCGGTGCCGAAGGCGATGGTCGAGACCGGCGTGCTGGCCTTCTTGGCCTGGTCAGCGGCCTCGGAGACCTTGCGCCCGACGGTGTTGTAGCCGTCGGACAGCAGCACGATCCGGGCCGGGGCGGGCTTCTCGTTGTCCGCGGTACTGGTCCGGCTGAAGGTGTTCAGCGCGTCCAGGCAGGCGAACACCCCCTCGCCGATCGCGGTGTACTGCTCCAGCTGCAGGGCGGCGATCGCCCGCTTGACGACCTCGCGGTCCAGGGTCGGTGGCACCAGCACGTTGCCGGCCCGGCCGAACTTCACCAGCCCGAGGTTGATCCGCTTCGGGAGCAGGTCGGCGAACTCCTGGGCGGCCTGCTGGGCGGCCTCGAGCCGGCTGGGCAGCACGTCGGTGGCCTGCATCGACAGCGAGACGTCGATCGCCAGCATCACGGTGGCCTTCTCCTGCGGCACCCGGACCGAGGCGGTCGGGCCGGCCACCCCCAGCGACAGCACCGTCAAGGCCACCAGCAGCAGCGCGAAGGTCAGGTGCCGGCGCCAGCCCGGCCGCCGGGGCACCACGCTGGCCAGCAGCTGGGTGTTGCTGAACCGCGCCACGAACTTGCGCCTGCGCAGCTGCACCAGCAGGTAGGCAAGCGCCACGGCGGCGACGGCCAGCAGGATCAGCAACCACGACGGCGACCTGAAATGCATCAGTGCACCCCGATCATTCCGGCGCGCGAGGGTGGCCGTACCGCCACCCCTCGGCGGCGGGTGATGACGAACTTCACGATATCGGACAGCCAGTCCGAGTCGGTGCGCAGCCGCAGCTGGTCGGCACCGGCCCGGCGCAGCATCGAGGCGATCTGCGCCCGCTGCTCGGCAGCGGCGGTGGCGTAGCGCTGCCGGAGCTGGGCGTCGGAGGTCTGCACCTCCAGCTGCTCGCCGGTCTCGGGGTCGACGAAGGTGACCAGGCCGGCGGCCGGCAGTTCGAGCTCGCGGGGATCCAGCACCTCGATGCCGAGCAGTTCGTGCCGGTCGCCCAGGCCGCGCAACGGCCGCTCCCACTCCTGGTCGCCGAGGAAGTCCGAGATCACCACCACCATGCCGCGCCGCCGGGGCGGTCGCCGGACCTGCTCCAGCGCCAGCGCCAGATCGCCGCGCCGGCCCTCGGCGGCCCGGGGGGTGCCGGCCAGCTTGCGCATCACGTAGCGGGCGTGGTTGGTGCCGACCACCGCCGGGATCCGGGTGATCCGCTCGCCGGTGGTGATGATCGCGCCGATCCGGTTGCCGGCCTTGGCGGTCAGGTGGGTGATCGCGGTGGCGGCCGCATAGACCAGCTCGCGCTTTTCCATGTTGACGGTGCCGAAGTCCAGGCTGGGCGACAGGTCCACCACCAGCCAGGTCTCCAGCTCCCGGTCAGCGATGGTCTGCCGGACGTGCGGGGTCATCGTCCGGGCCGTCACCGGCCAGTCCATCCGCCGGACGTCATCACCCGGGTAGTACTGCCGCGACTCCCCCGGCTCGCTTCCCGGGCCGGGGACCAGGCCGAGGTAGCTGCCCAGCAGCAGGCCGTCCAGCTTGTTGCGCACGGCGTACTCCAGCCGGCGCAGCACCGCCTCGGTCTGGGCCGGAATCACTGCCCGGCCCGGGTCGGCAGCGGCCTCCTGCCTGCTCACGCCGGCGGCGCCCAGTTTCCGGACTGCCGGGGCTGGCCGGGCTGCTGGTTGGAGTACTGGCTCGGCTGGCCGGCCGGAGCCGAGTGCGCGCCGTTGGGGTAGCCGGCGGTGCTGGCCTGCGGCGCGGCGGTGACCGCGGCCGGGATGAACCCGCTGCTGGCCCGCTGCCGGGGCGCCACCTGCGGCAACGGCACCGTCTGCAGCACCCGGGACACCGCCTGCGCCGCGGACACGCCGTCGGCGATCGCGTCGTAGGACAGCACCATCCGGTGCGGCAGCACGTCGATCGCCAGGTCCAGGACGTCCTGCGGCAGGACGTAGTCGCGCCCGCGCAGCAGCGCCAGCGCCCGGCCGGCCGCGATCAGCCCCAGGCTGGCCCGGGGGCTGGCGCCGTAGGAGACCCAGCCGGCGACGTCGGCCATGCCGAACTCGGCCGGCTGCCGGGTGGCGATCACCAGCCGGACCACGTAGTCCACCACGGCGTGGTGCACGAAGACCCGCCCGGCGCGGCGCTGCAGCTCGATCAGCTCGTCGGTGCTGATCACCGGCTGCGCGACCGGCGGCTCGACGCCCATCCGGTAGACGATCTCGCGCTCCTCGGCCGCGGACGGGTAGTCCACCGCGATCTTCATCAGGAACCGGTCGCGCTGGGCCTCGGGCAGCGGGTAGACGCCCTCGCTCTCGATCGGGTTCTGGGTGGCCAGCACCAGGAACGGCTCGGGCAGCGGGTACCGCTTGCCGCCGAGGGACACCTGGCGCTCGGCCATCACCTCCAGCAGCGCCGACTGGACCTTGGCCGGCGCCCGGTTGATCTCGTCGGCGAGCACGAAGTTGGCGAACACCGGGCCGAGTTCGGTATCGAACTGCTCGGAGCCGGGCCGGTAGATCCGGGTTCCGACGATGTCGGAGGGAACCAGGTCAGGGGTGAACTGCAGGCGCGCGAACGTTCCGCTGACGGTCCGGGCCAGGGTCTCGACCGCGAGCGTCTTGGCCACGCCGGGCACCCCTTCGAGCAGGCAGTGCCCGCGGGCGAGCAGGCTGACCATCAACCGCTCGACCATCCGCTCCTGGCCGACGATCACCCGCTTGACCTCGAACATCGCCCGTTCGAGCGCGCTGGCGTCGGCGGCCGGTGTGGGTGTCGAACCCCGTTCGGTCATGTGTCTCCTCGCACTGGTACCTCTTCGGTGTGCCCGCACTCTTTCTTAGCCTTGGTGCCTAACTGTGCGGTGCTACCGGCAACGGTAACCGAGCATGCTGTGGCTGGCTCAGCCGCCGATCGCCGACATCGGCCGCTCGGGCTGCCGGAACCCGGGCGCGTTGATGCCGTGCCCGGCGGGCTTGGCGCGCACGGCCTGCCTGATCAGCTCGGCCAGCTCCTCGTCTGCCGCGCCGTCGCGCAGCGCACCGCGCAGGTCGGTCTCCTGGTGCCCGAACAGGCAGGTACGCAGCTGGCCGTCGGCGGTGAGCCGCAGCCGGTCACAGTCCCGGCAGAACGGGCGGCTGACCGAGGCGATGATGCCGACCCGGTGGCCGCCGTCCGGGGCCGGCGCCCAGTCCGTCCGGCCGGGGCCGTCCAGCACCTCGAACTCCTCGGCCGGGGCGTGCCCGCGGTTGCCCACCGGGCACAGCCGGAAGGACCGGCCGAGCACCTCGAGCACCTCCTCGGCGGTCACCATGTCGGCCATCGTCCAGAGGTGCTCGGCATCCAGCGGCATGTGCTCGATGAAGCGCATCCGGTAGCCGGCCCGCAGCGCCCAGGCCAGCAGTTCCGGCGCCTCGGTGAGGTTCTGCTCCCGCATCAGCACCGCGTTGACCTTGACCGGGTTGAGACCGGCGGCCTGCGCGGCCGCCAGCCCCGCCAGCACGTCGGCCAGCCGGTCGCGGCGGGTCAGGCCGTGGAACTTCTCCCGGTCCAGGGTGTCGAGGGAGACGTTGACCCGGTCCAGGCCGGAGCGGGCCAGCTCCTCGGCCTTGTCGGCGAGGGAGATCGCGTTGGTGGTCAGTGACAGCTCGGGCCTGGGCCGCAGCCCGGCCAGCCGGCGTACCAGCCCGGCGACCCCGGCCCGCACCAGCGGCTCGCCGCCGGTCAGCCGGATGGTGCGCACGCCCAGGCCCAGGAACACCGACGCCAGCCGGATGATCTCGTCATCGGAGAGCACCGCCCTGGCCGGCAACCAGGCCAGCCCCTCGGCCGGCATGCAGTAGGTGCAGCGCAGCGAGCACTTGTCGGTCAGCGAGATGCGCAGGTCTTCGGCCTGCCGCCCGAACGCGTCGAGCAGCACCGCGCCGGACGCGGACTCGGTCGCCGGGTTCATCGGTCCAGCCTAGACGTTTGCCGGGCCGGTGGGTGCCGGCCGGCTTGCCCGGCAGGTGGCTCAGGTCAGCGGCCGGGTGGCTCCGATGTAGCCGTAGGACACCTGGTCCCACGGGGTCACCTTGACCACGTCCCCGGATTGGGGTGCCTGCACGACGTTGCCGCCGCCGATGTAGAGCGCGACGTGGTGGATGGCGCCGATGCCGCCGTCGGACCAGAACAGCAGGTCACCGGGCATGAAGTTGCCCGGCTGCGGATGGACCGAACCCGCGTAGTACTGCGAGGCGGCGAAGTGATCCATGTAGATGCCCTGGGGTGCCCAGGCGTACATGGTCAGTCCCGAGCAGTCGAAGCCGAACACCTGGCTGTCGTGCGCGCCTTCGGTGCCTGGCGAGTCGGTGCCCCAGCTGGGGCCGTCGTAGCCGCCGCCGGCCCAGGCGTAGGGAGTGCCCAGCCGGCTCAGCGCGCGGCTGGCCGCGGCCTGGCCCTTGCTGGCCGTCCAGCCGCCCGATCCGCTGGACGGTGGCGGCGGGGTGTAGCCGCCGCTGCTGTTGCCGCCGCTCGTGTTGTTGTTGTTCTGTTGCTGCTGCTGCTGCTGTTGTTGCTGCTGTTGCTGGCGCCGCTGGCGTTCGGCATCCTCGCGGGCCTGGGCGGCTGCCGCGGCGGCGGCCGCTGCTGCTCGGGCCTGGGCCAAAGCGGCCTGCCGGGCGCGCTCGGCGGCGATCCGGGCCTGTTCCCGCTGGTAGGCGAGGAACTTCTCGCGCTGGCCGTTCAGGACCGCCAGCTGGGTCTGGGCGGCCACCAGTTGCCGCTGGAAGCTGGCCTCGCGGGCCCGCAGCTGGGCGGCCTGGGCCTTCTGGGCGGCATAGGCCTGTTGGGCGGCCCGCTGGGCGGCGGCGGCCTCGTCGGCCAGTTGGGCCTGCAGCGCCACCAGGCCCTTGGCCTTGGCCTCGGCGTTGGACTTGGCCACGGTCGCCCGGTCCAGGCTGCTCATGGCGTCCAGGTGCCGCGACGAGACGTAGTTGCGGTAGTCCCCGCCCTGTAACAGCGCATTGGGATCACGGGCGCTGAGCAGTCCTACCGTCGCCGAACCCATGGCGGGTGAGATGTAGCTGTCGTGCACGTAGTTGGTCAGGTTCGCGCGAGCCGTCTCGATGCCCTGCTGGGCAGCGACCACGTCGGCCTGGGCCTGGGCGGCCTGATCCTTGGCCTTGTTGAGCTTGAAGATCGCGAAGGTGAACTTCTGCTCGGCCAGTTCCACCCTGGCGTTGAGCGAGCGCAGCTGGGCCTGGGCCTGGACGATCTGGCCGGACAGCACCCCGACGGTGTTAGCCAGTGACGCCTTGGCGGACCGGGCCGCCTGCAGCTGGGCGTCGGAGGGGTTGGGCGGCCGGGGCGCGGCCTGCACCGGGGCGGTGGCGAACAGCAGTGAGGCGGTCACCGCCGTCGCGCAGAGCAGGGCCCGCGTCTGTGTGAACACCGTCAACCCTTCTGTTGCGTCGCATGCTGTCGGACAGACTGCCAGTTACGCCACACAAGCGCCACTAGTCACGCCAGTCACATCCGTTTCAACCTACGCCGTGCGGACGGCAGCGGAACTCCAACTCAAGGCCCACCAGCTTGTTCTATCGGCCTACCGATGGGAAGCCTTAGCCGACAGTGCGGAAGAATGGCGTCCTGAGAACCGGATCCAGGGAGGACCATCGTGCCCGCAGGCCACCCCAACAGCTTCGACGCCAAGGACGTGCTGCAGGTCGCCGGCACGGACTACGCCTACTTCCGGCTGGACCGGGTGCCCGGCTCGGACAAGTTGCCCTACAGCCTGAAGGTGCTGCTGGAGAACCTGCTGCGCACCGAGGACGGCCTCAACGTCACCGCCGAGCAGATCCAGGCGATCGCCGGCTGGCAGCCGAACGCCGAACCCTCCACCGAGATCCAGTTCAGCCCGGCCCGGGTGGTGATGCAGGACTTCACCGGCGTTCCGGCCGTGGTTGACCTCGCCACCATGCGCGAGGCGGTGGCCGAGCTCGGCGGCGACCCGGCCCGGATCAACCCGCTGGCGCCGGCCGAGCTGGTGATCGACCACTCGGTGATCGCGGACCTGTTCGGCGGCCCGGACGCCTTCGCCGGCAACGTCGACCTGGAGTACCAGCGCAACTTCGAGCGCTACCAGTTCCTGCGCTGGGGCCAGAGCGCGTTCGACGAGTTCAAGGTGGTGCCGCCGGGCACCGGGATCGTGCACCAGGTCAACATCGAGCACCTGGCCCGGGTGGTCTTCGGCCGCACGGTCCCTACCGAGGACGGCGGGGCCGAGCTGACCGCCTACCCGGACACGGTCGTCGGCACCGACTCGCACACCACCATGATCAACGGACTGGGCATCGTCGGCTGGGGGGTCGGCGGCATCGAGGCCGAGGCGGCCATGCTCGGCCAGCCGGTGTCGATGCTGATCCCCCGCGTGGTCGGCTTCAAGCTCACCGGCGAGCTGCCCGAGGCTGCCACCGCGACCGACCTGGTGCTGACCATCACCGAGATGCTGCGCGAGCACGGGGTGGTCGGCAAGTTCGTGGAGTTCTACGGCGAGGGGGTCGCGGCGGTCCCGCTGGCCAACCGGGCCACCATCGGCAACATGAGCCCCGAGTACGGCTCGACCATCGCGGTGTTCCCGATCGACGCCGAGACCATCTCCTACCTGGAACTGACCGGCCGCAGCCCCGAGCAGCAGGCCCTGGTGCAGGCCTACGCCCAGGCGCAGGGACTCTGGCACGACCCGCGGCACGAGGCCGAGTACTCCGAGTACCTCGAGCTGGACCTCGGCACTGTGGTGCCCTCCATCGCGGGGCCGAAGCGGCCGCAGGACCGGGTCTCGCTCACCGAGGCCAAGACCGCCTTCCGGGCGGCGCTGAATGCCTACGTGGACGACCCGATCGATCCGGTGGCGGCCAGCGCCGCGGCGGGCACTGCCACCCAGGACGAGGCGTCGATGGAATCCTTCCCGGCCAGCGACCCGCCCAGCCAGACGGCCGGCGACGCCGAGCCGGCACCCGGTGAGCTGGTCTCCAGCTCGGCTTCGGGACCCGGCCGGCCGAGCTCGCCGACCCGGGTGACGCTTCCGGACGGCACCGAGTTCGACCTCGACCACGGCGCTGTGACGATCGCGGCGATCACCTCGTGCACCAACACCTCCAACCCGTCGGTGATGATCGGGGCCGCGCTGCTGGCCAAGAAGGCGGTCGAGAAGGGCCTGACCCGCAAGCCGTGGGTCAAGACCACGCTCGCGCCCGGTTCGAAGGTGGTCAGCGACTACTACGACCGCTCCGGACTCACCCCGTACCTGGACAAGCTCGGGTTCAACCTGGTCGGCTACGGCTGCACCACCTGCATCGGCAACTCCGGCCCGTTGATCCCGGAGGTGAGCGCCGCGGTCAACGAATCCGACCTGGCCGTGACGGCGGTGCTGTCGGGCAACCGGAACTTCGAGGGCCGGATCAATCCCGACGTCAAGATGAACTACCTGGCCTCGCCGCCGCTGGTGGTCGCCTACGCGCTGGCCGGCACGATGGACATCGACCTCTACCACGAGCCGCTGGGCACCGACGCCGACGGCAACGAGGTCTACCTGCGCGACATCTGGCCCAGCACCGCCGAGGTCGAGGAGGTGGTCGGCGGCGCGATCGCCCGCGAGATGTTCGTGACCGACTACGCCGACGTCTTCGCCGGCGACGAGCGCTGGCAGTCGCTGCCCACGCCCGAGGGCAACATCTTCGAGTGGGACGCCGAGTCGACCTACGTCCGCAAGCCCCCGTACTTCGAGGGCATGCAGCGCGAGCCGGCCCCGGTCACCGACATCGCCGGCGCCCGGGTGCTGGTCAAGGTCGGCGACTCGGTGACCACCGACCACATCAGCCCGGCCGGTTCCATCCGGGCCGACTCGCCGGCCGGCAAGTACCTGGCCGAGCACGGCGTCGAGCGCCGGGACTTCAACTCCTACGGCTCCCGGCGCGGCAACCACGAGGTGATGATCCGGGGCACCTTCGCCAACATCCGGCTGCGCAATGAGATCTCGACCCCGGGCGCTGTGATACCAGTAGGCGGCTTCACCCGCGACTTCAGCGCCGCCGGAGATCCCGCCGACGCGCCGGTGACCACCATCTACGACGCCTCGGTCCACTACGTCGCGGCCGGCACCCCGCTGGTGATCCTCGCCGGCAAGGAGTACGGCTCCGGCTCGTCGCGGGACTGGGCGGCCAAGGGCACCGCGCTGCTCGGCGTCCGGGCGGTGATCGCGGAGTCCTACGAGCGGATCCACCGGTCCAACCTGATCGGGATGGGCGTGCTGCCGCTGCAGTACCCGAAGGGCGAGAACGCCGAGACGCTCGGACTGACCGGCACTGAGACCTTCACCATCACCGGCATCACCGGCCTCAACGACGGCGAGATCCCCCGGCAGGTCGAGGTACGGGCCTCGGCCCAGCCGGCTGGCGGGCAGGCCTCCGACGGCTGGACGTTCCAGGCGACCGTCCGGATCGACACGCCCGGCGAGGCCGACTACTACCGGCACGGCGGGATCATGCAGTACGTGCTGCGCTCGCTGCTGGACTGAGGTCGCGACGTGAACACCCGCACCCCCGGGTCCAACGGGGCGGGTCACCCGGCTTACGTTCGCTGACTGTTAAGCGGCAGCCTCAGAGCACGCTGGAAGTACCACTCCTCGGTAACAACTCGATGTCGGAGTCTTTGCCGGAGCGTCACTTCGGGGATATGTTCCCGCCGACAACATTTTCTGTGATCGACCGAGCCGGCGGCTGACCGCATCGTCGATCCTGCACCGTGAAAGGCGGAATTGCCCATGCGCAAGAGCGCAATCGGTCTGATCGTCGTCGGGGCCGCGGCCTCGCTCGCTCTGGGCGGATGCTCCTCGGACAAGACCAACGACAACTCCGCCGGCGGCAACAATTCCAGCGTGAGCACCAGCAACCCGAGCCCCACTGTCACCGCGTCGGGTTCCAGTTCCAGCTCGGGGTCGGGTTCGGGCACCATTGACGGCAAGGGCGCCAAGGTCGGCATCATTCTGCCCGACACCCAGTCCTCCAACCGCTGGGTCTCGGCCGACCCGGACGCGCTGGCTGCCAATTGCAAGAAGGTGAACCTGGACTGCGACATCCAGAACGCCGGCGGGTCGGCTGCCAAGCAGAAGACCATCGCCTCACAGATGGCCTCCAACGGGATCAAGGTCCTGATGCTGGTCAATCTCGACCCGGCGTCCGGCGCCACCATCGAGCAGGAAGCCACCAAGAACGGCATCATCACCATCGACTACGACCGGCTGACTCCCGGCGGCGGCGCGGCGCTCTACGTCTCCTTCGACAACGTCAAGGTCGGTGAGACCCAGGGCAAGGCCCTGACCGAGTGCCCGCAGGTCAAGGGCAAGTCCTCGGTCAAGTACGTCGACATCGACGGCGCCCCGACCGACAACAACGCAATCCTGTTCGCCGAGGGCTATGACAGCGTCCTGAGCAAGACCCCCGGATGGACCCGGGTCGGAAAGCAGACCGGTAACTGGGACGCCACCACAGCCGGGCGGGTGTTCAACAGCTTCATCCAGAAGAACCCCGACCTCGGCGCGGTGATGGTCGCCAACGACACGATGGCCGGCGCCGTCATCACCAACCTGACCAACCTGCACCTCAACGGCAAGGTTGCGGTGTCCGGCCAGGACGCCTCCCCGGCCGGCCTGCAGCAGATCCTGGCCGGCAACCAGTGCTTCACCATCTACAAGCCGTCCAGCGAGGAGGCCGGCCCCGCGGTGAACGCGGCGGCGCAGCTGGCGAACGGTCAGATCCCGACCACCACCGCCCAGATCAAGGACCCGAACACCGGCAAGATGGTGCCCGCGATCCTGGCTACCCCGGTCGCGATCACCAAGGAGAACGTGGCGATCCCGATCAACGCCGGCTACACGGCCAAGAGCCAGGTGTGCACCGGCAGCTACGCCGCGCTGTGCACCGCGGCCGGCGTCAAGTAAGACCTTCGATCACGGCCGGCCGGCCGGCGCTCCGCCGGCCGGCCCCGTGAGCCGCCCGAATGCCATACCCGCTCCGACGCCTCGCCGCCGAACGAACCAGGAGACAGCCCGGTGACCGATCAGCCCCTACTCCAGCTGCGGAACGTGAACAAGAGCTTCGGGCCGGTGCAGGTGCTGCACGGCGTGGACTTCGAGGCCAGAGCCGGCGAGGTCGTGTCGCTGATCGGCGACAACGGCGCCGGGAAGTCCACCCTCGTCAAGTGCATCGGCGGCACGTACACCATCGATTCCGGTGAGTACCTGTTCGACGGCGCGCCGGTGCACGTCCGCACGCCTCGTGACTCGGCAGCCCTGGGCATCGAGATCGTCTACCAGGATCTCGCGCTGTGCGAGAACCTCGACATCGTCCAGAACATGTTCCTCGGCCGCGAGACGGTGCACGGCCTGACGCTGGACGAGAACGCGATGGAGCAAGCCGCGTCCGAGACGCTGGCTTCGCTGTCGGTGCGCACCGTCAAGTCGGTTCGCCAGCGGGTATCGAGCCTGTCCGGGGGCCAGCGCCAGACGGTCGCCATCGCCAAGTCGGTGCTGTGGAACTCCAAGATCGTCATCCTGGACGAACCCACCGCCGCGCTGGGCGTGGCGCAGACCGCCCAGGTTCTGGACCTGGTGCGCCGGCTGGCCGACCGCGGCCTGGCCGTGGTGCTGATCTCGCACAACATGCTCGACGTGCTCGAGGTCTCCGACCGGATCGCGGCGCTCTATCTCGGCCGGATGGCAGCGATCGTGGAGCGCTCGTCGGTGAACCAGACGCAGCTCGTCGAGCTGATCACCAGCGGACGCTCCGACAGCATCA
>DASZEI010000234.1:0-11007 GCA_035940975.1 Jatrophihabitans sp.
ACCGCCGCGGTGATCTTGCGGGTCACGAACGTCTCGGGCCGGCGCGGTGACTCGTGGTTGTAGAGGATGACCGCGCTGGCGGCCAGTCCGTGGCTGCGGAAGATCGAGACCATCTGGTGGGCATAGGCCTTCGCGGCGCCGTACGGGGTGGCCGGCCGTAACGGGGTCAGCTCGTTCTGCGGCACCTGCTCGGGGTCGCCGAAGATCTCGGCGCTGGAGGCCTGCAGCACCCGCACCGGACGGCCGCTGTCCTCCTGCAACCGCCAGCAGGCATCCAGCACCGCCACCGCGCCGAGGCCCGAGACCTGACCGGTGAGCAGCGGCTGCTGCCAGGAGAAGGCCACCGAGCTGACGCCGCCGAGGTTGTAGACCTCGTCCGGCGCCACTTCGGCGATCAGCGCCCGGATCCGGCCGGCATCGGTCAGGTCGCCCTCGTGCAGCACCGCCTCGGGGCAGCGCCGGCGCAGCTCGCCGGCCTGCTCGTCGTGGCCGTGCACCAGCCCGTGTACCGACACGCCTTCGGCCAGCAGCCGCTCGGCGAGATACCCGCCGTCCTGGCCGGTGATGCCGGTGACGAACGCCCTCCGTTCGGTCACGGGCCTCACTTGCCTGCCAGTGCCCGCTGCTCGGCCAGGTCGGAGTCGACCATCATCTCCACCAGCTGCTCGAAGCTGACCGAGGGCTGCCAGCCGAGCCGCTGGTGGGCCTTGGCCGGGTCGCCGATCAGCAGGTCCACCTCGGCCGGCCGGTAGAAACGCGGGTCCTGCAGGACGTAGCCCTCCCAGTCGGCGATGCCGGCCCGGCGGAAGGCGATGGACAGGAACTCCCGGATCGAGTGCGTCTCACCGGTGGCGACCACGTAGTCATCGGCGACGTCCTGCTGCAGCATCCGCCACATCGCCTCGACGTAGTCGCCGGCGAAGCCCCAGTCCCGCTTGGCGTCGATGTTGCCCAGCGAGAGGTCCTTGTCCAGGCCGAGCGCGATCCGGGCCACCGCCATGCTGATCTTGCGGGTCACGAACTCCGGCCCGCGGCGGGGCGACTCGTGGTTGAACAGGATGCCGGACGAGGCGTGCATGCCGTAGGACTCGCGGTAGTTGATCGTCATGTAGTGGCCGAACACCTTGGCCACCCCGTACGGCGAGCGCGGCCAGAGCAGCGTGGATTCCCGCTGCGGAACCTCCTGCACCTTGCCGAACATCTCCGAGCTGGACGCCTGGTAGAAGCGCACCTTGGCGATGTCGTCGCCGGCGTAGAGCCGGGTCGCCTCCAGCATGTTCAGCACGCCCATGCCGGTGACGTCCGAGGTCAGCCGGGCGTTCTCCCACGAGTAGGCCACGAACGAGATCGCACCGAGGTTGTAGACCTCGTCCGGCTGGGCCTGGGCGTAGGCGCGGATCAGGCTGGACAGGTCGGTCAGGTCCCCGGTGAGCAGCTGGACGCCGGGCACCTCCTGCTCGACCAGGGCCCGTTTCGGGTTGTTCTGGCCACGGATCAGCCCGAACACCTGGTAGCCCTTGGCCAGCAGCAACTCCGACAGGTACAGCCCGTCCTGACCGGTGATTCCGGTGATCAGCGCGCGAGGCATGGACGACCCTTCCCATCGAGCAGGCCGGCTGGCAAGCCGTCGCACCCCGCGGGCCGCGAAGCGCGTGGCCAGGGTACCCGGCGGCTGCCGGTGCTCGGACGGCCGCGGACGCTCGGGCGACTGCTCAGGTGGCTGCGGATGGTCGGGCGACTGGTCGGGCGGCTGCGGATGCTCCGCAGCTGTGCTCAGCGCAGCCGATGATCAAGCGCAGCCGATGATCAGTAGTCGCGCCCGACTCCCACCGTGTCCTTGCCGTCGTGGTTCCAGTCGCCGGCCAGCGGCCGGTCACCGGCCAGGCCGTAGCTGGTCCAGGACGCCACCGGCCCGCCGAGGGTGTTGACCACCGCGAACCGGGTGCCCCGGTAGATGCCGTAGGTGTCCGAGCCGTTGCCGTCCCAGTCGCCGGCCACCGGGACGTCGCCGGGCAGGCCGAACGAGTAGCGCAGCCGGGGCGAGCCCGGTGCCAGGGTGTTGACCAGGTAGAAGGTGGCGGTCTTCGGGTCATACACCCCGGGGGTGGCGGCCTTGTTGCCGTTCCAGTCGCCGGCCACCGGCACCGCGCCGGCACCGCCGAGCAACACCTGGGTCAGCGGGCTGCTGGCCACCCGGTTGTTGGTGTTGAGCAGGTAGAACATCGAGTTCGAGCCGCGGTAGACGCCGACCGTGTCGGTGCCGTTGCCGTCCCAGTCACCGCACACCGGCCGGTCCCCCGGGCCGCCGAGGCGTACCTGGTGCAGCGGCGCGTCGGCGGCGAAGGAATCCCGGTAGTAGAAGGTCGAGGTGGACGAGCGGTACACCCCGGCGCTGTCGATGCCGTCGCCGTTGAAGTCGCACCCGAACGGCTGGTCACCCTTGACGCCGAAGGCGCGCGCCAGGTCGGTCGTCGGGGTGCTGAGCGAATTCGTCAGGTACAACGTCGGCGCGGTCAGCGGCTTGGCCACCACGAACCAGTCCGACCTCAGCCCGAGGGCGGTGCGGAACTGGTTGCCGGTGACCGTGACGGTGCTGGTGCTGCCCTTGATCGTGGCCGTCAGCACCCGGCCGCCGTCGGCCCCGAGTCCGTTGCGGGTGGTGCTGATCGACTGCAGGGTGCCCACCCCGAAGGCGTTCGAGATGGTGCTGGCCGCGACGCTGGTATCCCAGTCGTGATTGGGCGAGGCGACGTCGCCGAGGTCCTGCACCGCGGGGAAGGTGCCGCCTGCGCTCCAGCCGCCGGTCGAGGAGCTGAACTCGGCGGACATGATGCTGCCGGAGGAGTTGGTGAGCACCTTGCCGGCCGTGCTGGTCACGGCGGTGTTGGTGCGGGGGTCCTCGGTGAGGACGCCGTCGAGGCCCGCGCCGCCGTAGACCTGGCAGGTCTGGGTGTCACAGGTCCTGGCCCAGGCGTAACGGTTCTGCGCCGCCGCGTAGGACCGGGCCGCGACCGCCTGCGACTGCAGCGCCGCCATCCCCTTGCCGCCGCTGGCATCCCCCCAGGAGGCCGGCGACTCGCGCGGCACGACGCCGCGCAGGTAGTCCTCCATGCCGACCAGGTTCACCAGCCGGCTCATCCCGTCGCCGAAGGTCAGCAACAGCGAGCCGCGGTAGGTCCGGGTGCCGCCGCCGGAGCAGATGCTGAGCATCGCCGACAGCGAACTGGCCGCCACCGTCGACTTGATCGCGCCGGTGGTGACCGGCCGGGTTGCCGACCACGGCTTGCCGCAGCCGGGGCTGGTGGCCAGCTGGTAGGAGTTCGTCGAGACGTAGCGCAGCAACGCCGCGCCACCGGCCGGGATCGCCACGCCGCCGGCGGTGAACGCGCTGCCGGAGGTGACGACCACCTGGTTGGCGCCGTCGAAGGCGGTCAGGTCGACGCTGAGGGTGGGAAGGCTGCGGGTGGCAAGGGTGGTGCCGCCGTAGAAGCGGGACAGGATCTGGGTGTAGGTCCAGCCGTAGATGGTGGCGTAGCCGAAGGCGCCGTACTGGCCCATCCCGCGGCCGTGGCCGAAGCCGTGACCGCTGATCCCGACCATGCCGTTGGGCCAGGAGGCGGCCGCCGGGGCAGCAGAGACGACGGCCAGCGTGCTGCAGGTCAGCACCCCGCCGAGCACGGCGGCGACCGCCCGGGAACGCCTGCCGGGGCGGTTACCGGTCGGCTGGTTGTGCGACGTGCCGGTGGGCTGGTTATGCGATCGAGTCCTGAACATGTGTGACGTCACCTCGGCGGCCGGCCCGAAACCTATGAGCCGGTAAGTCCGGATAAGGGCGATCGTAACCGCCGGGAAAGTGTTCCTTACGGCTTTACCTATTGGCCAGCACGGGGGCGATCTGAGTGGTGCGAGGACTCTAACCCCGGCGCGCCGCTCAGCACATCCTCCCGACGGCGGCTATTCGGCCGCTATTAGGCCGCGATTCCCTAAAGCTTTCGGGTCTTTTTAAACCTTGGCCACTCGTACGACTCGGGTGTCCGGTGGCGGGCTCAACCGGCCGGCAGGTAGGCGGCGCGGTCCTCGGCAAAGGCCTGGCGCAGCGCCGCCCGCCAGTGCGGCATCGGGGCCAGGCCCGCCTCGCGCCAGGCCTGGTCCGACAGTACCGAGTACGCCGGCCGCGGAGCCGGCCGCGGGAACTTGTCGGTACTGGTGGGCCGGATCCGGTCCGGATCGGCGCCCAGCTCCTCGAAGACCGCCCGGGCCAGGCCGAACCAGCTGGTCTCACCCGAACCGGTGCAGTGATAGATGCCCGGACCGGCGGCACTGCCGGCCAGCTCCACCAGTCCGCGGGCCAGATCGGCCGACCAGGTGGGTGAGCCGCGCTGGTCGTCGACCACCTCGAGGGTGTCGCGGTCTCGCTCCAGCCGGGCCATCGTCTTCACGAAGTTCGAGCCGGTGGCGCCGTACACCCACGCGGTGCGCACGATATAGCCGTGCTCGGGGGCCAGCTCGCGCACCGCCAGCTCGCCGGCCAGCTTGGTGCGGCCGTACGCCGATCGCGGAGCGGGCTCGGCCTGCACCGGGTACGGCTGGTCGGCGTCGCCGGCGAAGACGTAGTCGGTCGACACCTGCAGCAGCCGGGCCCCGGTGCGGGCGGCGGCCGCGGCCAGCAGCGCCGGGCCGGCGGCGTTCACCGCGAACGCCCGGTCCTCGTCGGTCTCGGCCTGATCGACTGCCGTGTAGGCCGCGGCGTTGACCACCAGCTGCGGTTCGAAGTCGCGAAACACCGCCTGCACCGATGCCGAGCTGGTGATGTCGAGCTGGTCGGAGCCCAGTGCCAGCAGCCGCTCCGGCTCGACGCCGGCGCCGGCCAGCACCGTGCACAGGTCGGTGCCCAGCTGGCCCCGAGCGCCGGTCACCAGCCAGCGGGCGTCGGAGGGGCGCATGCGCCTCATGCTCGCACATGGCGCCGGCCGGGCTCGGGGACCTGTCTTGCGAGATCGCGGGCTTCCGAAGTCGCGGGCAACTGAGGGTCGCGGGCTTCTGAGCCGGCGCACAGCCGGGCCCCGATAGACTTGGCGGGTGCCCTCCAACAACGACCGACCGCCTGCCGGCCGGCCGTATCCGGCTGATGGCGATTTGCCCCCTGAACTCGATCCGCGCCGAGGACGTAGCCGGTCGCCCAGGAATGCCGGCCGGCAAGGCAACGGAAGTAACGACGGCGCCCCGGGCAGCTGGAGCAACCAGGGCAGCGCGCGGCCCGGAGCGGCCGGCGCCCCCCTACCACCGGAACTGGATCCCCGCGGTCGCCGCGCCGGTGCACGGCGGGCGGCAGGCGATGGTCAGCCACCGACCCGGCCACCGGCGGGACGAGGACCGGCCGGCCCGGCGCCGGCGGGCCGGCCGAGGTCTGAGCTGCTGCACGGGTTAGGGCTGGGCCTGCGGATCGTGGCGGCGCTGTGCTCGCTGCTGGTCCTGATCGGCAGCGGCTGGGCTTGGGCGACCTATCGCAACTTCAACGCCGACATCACCCGGGTCAACGCCATCTCCCCCAAGGGCAAGGCGGCCAACGGCGGGATCGACGGCAAGGACCAGAACCTGCTGATCGTCGGCAACGACGATCGGGACACCGCCAGCGACGCCGAACTCGCCAAGCTGGGCACCACCCGCGACGGCGGCAGTTACAACACCGACACCATGATGCTGCTGCACCTGCCCGCCGACGGCAGCAAGGCCACCGTCATCTCGTTCCCGCGCGACTCCTACGTCAGCATTCCCGGTCACGGCAAGAACAAGCTCAATGCCGCCTACCCGATCGGCATCCAGGCCGCGCGCGGTGACAAGGAGGCCGGCGCGCAACTGCTGGTGCAGACGATCGAGAACCTGACCGGGCTCAGCATCGACCACTTCGTCCAGATCGACCTGCTGGGCTTCTACCGGATCTCCAACGCCATCGGCGGCATCGACGTGTGCCTCAACCGCGCGGTGAAGGAGCCGAATTCGGGCATCGACCTCAAGGCCGGTCACCAGTCGATCAAGGGCACCCAGGCACTGGCGTTCGTCCGGCAGCGGTACGGGTTCCCGGGGGGCGACCTGGACCGGATCAAGCGGCAGCAGTACTTCCTGTCGGCCGTCTTCCGCAAGATCTCCTCGGCCGGCACCCTGCTGAACCCGATCAAGCTGCAGAACCTGCTCAAGGCGGTGTCGTCCTCGCTGCAGATGGACCCCGACCTGGTCCCGGCGAAGCTGGCCCAGCAGATGCAGAACCTGCAGGCCGGCAACTTCTCCTTCACCACCATCCCCACCCAGGGATTCCGCGACCAGGACATCAACGGCCAGATCCAGAACGTCGTGGTGGTGGACGCGGCGGCGATGCCGGCCTTCATCGACAGACTGATCGGCGCCGACCCCGGCTCCGCGCTGTCGAAGGCCAAGGCCGCGGCGCCGTCGTCGGTGACCGTCCGGGTCATCAACGACACCAACACCAACGGGCTGGAGACGGCCAACGCCGAGGCGCTGCGAGCGGCCGGCTTCAAGACCGAGATCCCGCCGGCGAGTTCGGACGTGGTGGCCAAGACCCTGATCCGCTACCCGCCGGGGCAGGAGCCGGCGGCCAAGGCACTGCTGGCCCAGGTGCCGGGTGCCGTGACCGAGCGCACCTCCGACGTCAGCTCGGTGACCCTGGTGCTGGGCGAGAACAAGATCCAGGTCAAGAGCCTGATGCCGACGCCGTCGCCGGGCTCTGCCAGCACCTCGACCAAGCCGGGGGTCGTCACCTCACCGGCTGTGACCACGGCTGCCGACGCCGGCTGCATCAACTAGCGGGCAACGGGTAGCCCAGGATGCCGCCGCACGCCGGGCCCGAGCAGCTCTTCGCCGCCCGGCTGGCCACCGATCCCGGCGGGCCACTCGTCACCTTCTACGACGACGCCAGCGGCGAGCGCGCGGAGCTCTCGGCCAAGTCGCTGGCCAATTGGGTCGCCAAGACCCATTTCCTGCTGCTCGACGAACTCGGGACGACGCCCGGTGACCGGGCCTTCGTCCGGCTGCCGGTGCACTGGCTGGCAGCTCCGGTCCTGCTGGGCTGCTGGTACGCGGGCCTGGAAGTGGTGAGCGACCCGGCTGAGGCCACCGCGGCCAAAGTGGCCTTCGGCGACGCCGACTCGCTGCTGGATTCGCTGCCCGCCCCGGTCCTGAAGCGCCTGGACGCGGCGTTCGCGGTGTCGCTGCTGAGCATGGCCAGGCCCTCGACGCCGCCGCCCGGGATGGCCGACTACGCCGTGTCGGTGCGCCCGATGCCCGACAGCTGGGCCACCGTCCAGGCGCAGGCCGGCCCGGACGATCCGGCCCTGAGCGGGCGGTCCCGGGCCGAGCTGGGCGTGGCGGCGCGGCAGGCAGCCGACCGGCTGGGACTGCAGACGGGCGGCCGGCTGCTCTGGACGGCGCCCTGGGACGGTCCTGAGGACTGGATCGCCTCGCTGCTGGCGCCGCTGGCCGTCGGTGGCTCGGTGGTACTGGTGCGCAATCCGGACCCGGCCAAGGCGGCCGCCCGGGCGGCGGCGGAGAAGGTCACCGTCAGCCACTGATGCCGTGGCGGAATCCGCTGACTAGAGTTCGCCTGACCGAGAAGTCCGGTTGCCGGGCAGCCCCGCCGGACGCCCCGATCGAGTGAGCTGGAGAGGTGCCGAGCGTGGACAAAGTGGTGGCAACAGCCGCCGAAGCGGTGGCCGACATCGGGAACGGCGCTTCCCTGGCGGTCGGTGGTTTCGGCGTGTGCGGCATTCCGCACGTCCTCATCCAAGCGCTGCTCGAACTCGGCAGCGACTCGCTGGAGACCGTGTCGAACAACTGCGGGCTGGACGAGGCGGGGCTGGGCATCCTGCTGGGCGCGAAGCGGATCCGGCGCACCATCGGCTCCTACGTCGGCGAGAACCGTGAGTTCGCCCGGCAGTACCTCAATGGTGAGCTGGAGGTCGAGCTGACACCGCAGGGCACCCTGGCCGAACGGCTGCGGGCCGGCGGCTCCGGAATCCCGGCGTTCTACACGCCGGCCGGGGTCGGCACCCTGATCGCCGAGGGCGGCCTGCCGTGGCGCTACAACTCCGACGGCTCGGTCGCGCTGGGTTCGCCGGCGAAGGAGACGCGGGAGTTCCACGGCCAGCAGTACGTGCTCGAAGAGGGCATCGTCACCGACTTCGCGCTGGTCCGGGCGGCCCGCGGGGACCGGCACGGCAACCTGAGCTATGACGCCTCGGCCCGCAACTTCAACCCGCTGTGCGCGATGGCCGGGCGGATCACCATCGCCGAGGTCGAGGAGCTCGTCGAGCCGGGCGAGCTGGACCCGGAGCAGGTGCACACCCCCGGGGTGTTCGTGCAGCGGGTGGTCGAGGTGGGCGAGGGCGGCAAGCTGATCGAGAAGCGCACCGTGCGCGAGCAGCCGGGTGACACCCGCTCGGCCGGCGCAGGTGACGAAGCCGGTCCGGGCGGAACCGGACAAGACGGAGCCGGACGAGACGGTGCCGGCCGACCGGGAAGCGCAGGCTGATCCTCGATGGCACTCAACCGCAACGAGCTCGCCGCCCGGGTGGCCCGCGAGCTGCACGACGGCCAGTACGTCAACCTGGGCATCGGGCTGCCGACGCTGGTCCCGAACTTCGTCGACCCGTCGATCACCGTGGTGCTGCAGAGCGAGAACGGCATTCTCGGGGTGGGCCCGTACCCGCTGGAGAGCGAGCTGGACGCCGATCTGATCAACGCCGGCAAGGAGACCGTCACGGTGCTGCCCGGGGCCTCCTTCTTCGACTCCGCGCTGTCCTTCGGGATGATCCGGGGCGGCCACATCGACGTGGCGGTGCTCGGCGCGATGCAGGTCGCGGCAAACGGCGACCTGGCGAATTGGACCATTCCTGGGAAGATGATTAAGGGAATGGGCGGCGCGATGGATCTGGTGCACGGGGCGAAGAAGGTGATCGTGATGATGGAGCACCAGGCCCGCGACGGCTCGCCGAAGGTGGTCGAGCAGTGCTCGCTGCCGCTCACCGGAGCCGCCTGCGTGCACCACATCATCACCGACCTGGCCGTGATCGACGTCCGGCCCGAGGGCCTGGTGCTGCGCGAGCTGGCGCCAGGCGTGACGGTGGACGAGGTACGCGCGGCCACCGAGCCCGAGCTGACCGTCGCGCTGACGGCCGGTTGAGCGGTCGGTCACGACGATGCTGGACCCGGCTGAGCTGTTCCGGCTGAGCGAGGAGCTACCCGACCTCGATCAGCCGGTTCTGGTGCTGGCCCTGGACGGCTTCGTCGATGCCGGCAACGCCACCCAGCTGGCCCGGACCCACCTGCTCAGCACGCTGCAGTCAGAGGTGGTGGCCACCTTCGACATCGACCAGGTCTTCGACTACCGGGGCCGGCGTCCGGAGATGCTGTTCGTCACCGACCATTGGGAGCGTTTCACCGCGCCGGAGCTGAAGATTCACGCGGTGCGCGATGCGGTCGGCACGCCGTTCCTGCTGCTGGCCGGCGCGGAGCCGGACTTCCAGTGGGAGCGGTTCGCCGCGGCGGTCCAGCTGATCGTCGAGCGGCTCGGGGTGCGGATGCTGGTCGCGCTGGACGCGATCCCGATGGGCGTGCCGCACAGCCGGCCGACCACGGTGATCGCCCGCGGCAGCTCGCCGGAGCTGGTGATGCAGTACAGCAACTGGCTGGGCACCGTGCAGGTTCCGGGCAGTGCCGGTCACCTGATCGAGTTCCGGCTACGCGAGTCGGGGGTGGACTCGATGGGCTTCGCGGTGAACGTGCCACATTACCTGGCGCATCTGGAATATCCGGCTGCCGCGCTGACCCTGATCGAGTGCGTGGCGCAGGGCGCCGGGCTGGTGCTGCCCACCGAGGCACTGCAGGAGGCGGCGCTGGCCAGCCGGGCCGACCTCGACACCAAGGTGGCGGCCTCCGAGCAGGTTGCAGCGGTGGTCCGGGCGCTGGAGTCGCAGTACGACGAGATCGTCGCCGGGCGCAGCCGCGGGCTGGTGGCCGAGGGTGCCCGGCTGCCGACCGCGGACGAGATCGGCGCCGAGTTCGAGCAGTACCTACTGCAGCAGCAGGACGATCCTGGCGAAGGCGGGGACGACGAGCCGCGGCCCTGACCGGCTGGCTGCTGTTCTGGCGTGGTGGCTGGGCGTAATTCGCTCGCCCGGGCTGGTCGACCGGATGACAATGCGCTGGTGAGGATAGTCATCGAGCCCGAGCAGCGGGCCGATCATGCGGCCGTCCGGGCGGTGGTGCTGGCCGCCTTCGTGGACGAGCCGAACGTTGCGGAGCTGGTCGAGCTGATCCGGGCGTCGCCGGAGTTCGTGCCCGAGCTGGCACTGGTCGCGCGGGTGGACGGTGAGGTCGCCGGCTTCGTGATGTTGAGCCATGCCGAACTGGTCGACGATTCCGGCGATTCCGCCCAGCGGCACCCAGTTCTGACGATGTCGCCGCTGGCGGTGGCTCCGGCGCTGCAGGGCCGTGGCATCGGTTCCGCCCTGGTGCGGGCGGGCCTGGCCGGGGCCGAGCGGCTCGGCGAGCAGCTGGTGGTGCTGGAAGGCAGTCCGCGCTACTACTCGCGGTTCGGGTTTCGGGACTGCCGGGAGTTAGGCATCCACATCCCGCTGCCGGACTGGGCGCCGCCGGAGGCCGCGATGGTGTGTGCGCTGCCGGCCTATGACGCTCGAGTGCGCGGCCGGCTGGTGTACCCGCCGGCGTTCGTCGCCACCGGCACCGGCCGCTCCTGACTGCTCGCATTACGGTTACCGGATGCCGGTCGGTGCACTGCTGCTGCTCAACGGACCTCCCGGCGTCGGGAAGTCGACGTTGGCGCGCCTTCTCGTCCGCGACCATCCGCTTGCCCTGTGCCTGGACATCGACCTGCTGCGACGGTCGATCGGGCGGTGGGACGAGCATCCGCGGGAGAGCGGCCTGCTGGCACGCGACATTGCCGTGGCCGCGGCTCGCGTCCACCTGCTGAGCGGG
>DASZEI010000235.1:0-10136 GCA_035940975.1 Jatrophihabitans sp.
CGCGAGCCGTCCGGGATCCGTTCGAGTACCCAGGGCAGCGCCGCCGCCTCGTCCAGGCACGGCAACACGATGTCCAACGAGTCCTCGGTCATCCGGCTCACGCTACGGCGCCAGGCCTTCGGCGGTTCTTACCGTCCGCGGAAGATCGCCGGCGGCTTCGACAGCTTCCGCATCCGGTGAACCTAAGCTCACCTGCGTGGCACAGGTCCTGCTGGTCGACGACGACGCGACGCTGGCTGAGGTGGTGATCGGCTATCTGGAACGGGCCGGGCACCGGATCAGGCACGTCTGCAATGGCGCGGACGCCCTGGCCGAGGTGCGAGCCCGGCCGCCGGACCTGGTCGTGCTGGACCTGATGCTGCCCGAGGTGGACGGGATCGAGGTATGCCGGCGGGTGCGTGCCGAGCATCCGGACGTCAGGGTCTTGATGCTGACGGCGTTGGGCGAGGCCGAGGACCGCATCGCAGGCCTCGAAGTGGGCGCCGACGACTACGTGACCAAGCCGTTCTCACCGCGCGAGTTGGTCTTGCGGGTGGACGCGCTGCTGCGGCGTGGTGGGTTGTCGGCCACCTCGACGCAGCTGCTGGCGGCGGGCCCCCTGACGGTCGACCCGCTGGCTCGGCGTGCCACCCGCGAGGGCCGTGAGCTGGCCCTGACCAACCGCGAACTCGACCTGCTCGTCTTTCTGATGGCGCACCCCGGCCAGGCGTTCAGCCGTGCCGAACTGATGCGGGAGGTCTGGGGCTGGACATTCGGCGACCAGTCGACGGTGACTGTGCACGTGCGCAGGTTGCGTGAGAAGGTCGAGACCGACCCGAGGACACCGACCCTCATCCAGACGGTGTGGGGCGTCGGCTACCGGTTGGAGCGAGGATGAACCCCACGTTGTGGAGCCTTGTCGTCGGGGTCCTGTGGGCGGCCACCGGCGGCCTCATCGTCTGGGCAGTCAGCTATCCGCTCCAGCGCCGCTCGGTGTCCTGGACGATGGCCTCGATCGTCATCACTGGAACGGTGGCCTCGGTCGCGGCACTGGTGGGCAGCGTCCACGAGATGTTGCTGTCCAGCAGCGTCGCGCCGATGGCGATCTCGGTGTCGATCATCGCCGGCCTGGTGACCGCGGCGGCGGCAGCCGCCGCGACGCGTCGCTTCAGCAAGGACAACCGGGTGCTTCGCCAAGCGATCGCCGATCTTGGCGACGGCCGCCCGCCGGGCGGGGGTCGGCGGCAGCTGCACTCCCGACACGTCGAGCGGCTGCGCGCTGAGCTGGACGAGACCGCGGCGAAGTTAGCCGAGTCCCGGGACCGGGAGCGCGCGCTGGAATCCGCGCGCCGTGAGCTGGTGGCCTGGGTCAGCCATGATCTGCGCACCCCCTTGGCCGGGTTGCGGGCCATGTCCGAGGCGCTGGAGGACGGTGTGGTCGCCGCGCCCGAGACCTACTACAAGCAGATCCATGCCGAGGTCGACCGGCTCTCGACGATGGTCGACGACCTGTTCGAGTTGTCGCGCATCCAGTCCGGCGGCCTGGCCGGCGAGACCGAGCAGATCTCGCTGGATGACCTGATCTCTGACTGCGTAGCCGCGTTGGAGCCGCTGGCCAGCGCGCAGCGCGTGCGGCTGGTCGGGCGCGGCGAGGGCGTTGCCACCGTCACCGGCAACGGCCCGGAACTCAACCGGGCGCTGACCAATCTGGTCGCGAACGCCATCCGCCACACCCGGGTGGACGGCATAGTCGACGTGACTGTGCGGGCCAGTTCCACGGTCGCCGAGGTGGCCGTGCGCGATGAGTGCGGCGGCATCCCCCACGAGGAGTTGCCGCGAGTCTTCGACGTGGGGTTCCGCGGCGAAACCGCCCGCACGCCTCATCTGGCCGACCCGGCCGGGGCGGGACTGGGATTGGCCATTACCCGCGGCATCATCGAGGCGCATTCAGGCACCATTCGGGTCGAGAACATCTCAGGCGGCTGTGCGTTCGTCATCCGGCTGCCCGTCGCGGCCTGAGCGGCACCCCGTCAGCCCGTGATCGACAGGCCTGCTCGAGCTAGTGGACCCGGGCGAGTTCGGCGATGCCGTCGGCGAAATCCACGACGGGCCGCCACCCGAGTTCAGCGCGCAGCCGGGCCGAGTCGGCCGTGATATGGCGTACGTCTCCCAACCGGTAGGCGCCCGTGATGCGCGGCGACGGCCCGGCAACGGCGAGGCTGAGCGCGGCGGCCATCTCGCCGACCGTGCGGGGCGTGCCCGAGCCGACGTTGTAGGCCCGTAACGTCGCGCTGGCGACCGGAGCGTCGAGCGCGGCCACCGTCGCGGTGGCAACGTCACGCACGTGGACGAAATCCCGGCGTTGGCCGCCGTCCTCGTACACCTGCGCAGCGTCACCGGAGCGCAGCGCCGAGAGGAAGATCGCCGCTACCCCGGCATAGGGGGTGTCGCGTGGCATGCCCGGGCCATAGACATTGTGGTAGCGCAGCGCCGCGACCCGGGCTCCGGTTAGCCGGGCCCACGATGCGGCCAGCTGCTCTTGCGCCGACTTGCTGGCGGCATAGGCATTGCGCGGGTCGACGCAAGCGCTCTCGGCGATCAACGCCGGTGTCAACGGCAGCCCGCACACCGGGCACGGCGGTTCGAACTGCCCCGCCTCGAGCGCGGCCCCGGTCCGCGGGCCGGGCCTCACCTGCGCATGCTCAGGGCATCGGCCCAGGCCTTCGCCGTAGACCACCATGGAGCTTGCCAACACCAGCCGGCCGATCCCGGCACGCGCCATGCCGGCCAGCAGCACCGCGGTGCCGAGGTCGTTGGACGAGGCATAGTCGGGCAGATCCGCTACGTCCACCCCCAGTCCGACCTTCGCGGCGAGGTGACAGACCGCCTCGACACCGGCAAGCGCGCTCTGGACGGCGTCGGCGTCGCGCACGTCGGCCTTGACCAGCTCGGCCGGCAGGGCCGGCACCCCGCCGCGATGCACGTCCGGGCGCAGCGAATCGAGCACCCGCACGTCATGCCCGACCGCGGCCAGCTGGGTGAGCACGTGTCGGCCGATGAAGCCGGCGCCGCCGGTCAACAGGACCTTCATCAGCTCTCCTCAGATCCAGCCGGGCAGCCAGATCCTGAGCTGCCAGTCGTGGTTGGTCAGCAGGCCACCGGTGAACAGCGGCCACATCCACACGAAGTCGGCCACCACCGCACCGAGCCACAGCGCGACCGCGGCCGAGCGCACCAGCCGCCCGGTCGGGATGCCGTGCAGCGCTATCCACTCGCGCAGGCCGACTGCTGCCCGCTGGTCTCCACCGCCGGCCCGCTGCCGGACCGGACGGCGGGGGCCGGCCGGCTCGAGGTCGTCCTCGGGCGCCCGGGACAGCATCGCGCCGACCGCGAAGGTCAGCCCGAGCACCAGGAACGGCATCAGCGGCGTCATGTAGAACAGGAAGCCGGTGCGCCGGGTGTTCTGCAGCCAGACCGCCCAGCCGGCCAGGAACGCCAGCCACACCGCACCGGCCCGCCAGTCCCGGGTGGTGGCCCAGTGCCACAGGCACCAGATCAGCGCCGGCACGAACGCCCAGTACATCAGCGGGGTGCCGATCAGCAGGATCTCGCGGGTGCAGCTGTCCGCCCCGCAGCCGGTCACGTTGGACGGGGCGTAGAAGGAGACCGGGCGGCCCAGCACCAGCCAGGACCACGGATTTGCCTTGTAGGCGTGCGGATCGTAGAGGTGGCTGTGGAAGACATAGGCCTGGTGGTGGTAATCGAGCAGGCTGCGCAGGCTTGAGGGCAGCAGGCTGAACAGCCCGGTGCCCGGGTGGGTGTCGCCCCAGTGCCGGTTCCAGGAGTTCTCGCCGACGAACCAGCCCGTCCAGCTGAGCAGGTAGGCAACGACCGGCGCCACCAGCAGCGAGCCGACCGCGGCCGGCACCGAGCGCTTGAAGGTGGCCATCCAGGGCTGCTCGACGCCGGCGCTCTTGAGCGCTCCGCGGTCCCACAGCACCGACAGCAGCGCGAAGGCCAGCCAGTAGGACAGCGCGCTCCACTTCACCGCCAGTGCCAGGCCGAGCAGCAGGCCGCCGGCCAGCCGCCAGGGCCGCGGTCCCAGTCTGGGCGCGCCGAAACTCAGGTCGACGCCGGCGGCGTACAGCGCGCCCAGCCTGGCCCGGACCTGGTCACGGTCGATCACCAGCGCCGCGAAGCCGGCCAGTACGAAGGTCTGCAGGAAGATGTCGAGCAGGGCCACCCGCGACATCACCAGCGAGATCCCGTCCAGCGCGAGCAGGCCGCCGGCCAGCACCCCGAGCGCCGTGGAGCGGAACATCCGCTGGGCCAGCCGGGTGAGGATCAGCACGCTGACCGTGCCGGCAAGCGCTGGGGCGGCCCGCCAGCCGACCGCGTCGTCGCCGAACAGCCAGGACGGCACCGCGATCAGCCACTTGCCCAGCGGCGGGTGCACGATGAACATGTAGCCGCGGTTGTCCTCGTAGCCGTAACGCAGCATCTCCTGCGCCTCGATGGCGTAGTAGACCTCGTCGAAGCTCTTGGTCTCGGGAAAGCCCAGTGCCCAGAACCGGGTGCCGGCCGCGAGGGCCGTGACCAGCAGGGTCCACAGCCAGCTGCGCACGGCCGAATCCGGACGCCAGCTGGTCAGCGCCGGCGGGACACCACGAGCCGGCCGATCCGGCACCGGGCTGGTGCGGGCGGTCAGCAGTGTCGCGGTCACCCGGTGATCGTAGGGTCTGCGGGTATGGAACACCCACGATGACGGGGTCGCCGCCACCGGAACGGCGCGGCCGGCTGGTGCTGGCCGGGGCACCGCTGGGCCGGGCCACCGACGCCTCGGCGGGACTGGCCCGGGCGCTGGCCACCGCGCCGCTGATCGCTGCCGAGGACACCCGGCGGCTGCACCGGCTCGCCGCCGACCTCGGGGTGGCGATCTCCGGCCGGGTGCTGTCGTTCTTCGAGGGCAACGAGCAGGCCCGGGTTCCGCAGCTGATCAGCGCCCTGGTCGACGGCCAGGACGTCCTGGTGGTGACCGATGCCGGCATGCCGTCGGTGTCCGATCCGGGTTACCGGCTGGTGGCGGCCGCGATCGAGGCCGGCCTGCTGGTGACCGCGCTGCCCGGGCCCTCGGCCGTCACCACCGCGATCGCGGTCTCCGGGCTGCCGGTCGACCGGTTCTGCTTCGAGGGCTTCCTGCCACGCAAGGGCGGCAGCCGGCGGCGGTTGCTGGCCGAGCTTGCCGGCGAGCCCCGGACCATGGTGTTCTTCGAGTCCCCGCACCGGATCGGCCAGACGCTGGCCGACCTCGCCGAGGCGCTGGGCCCGGACCGCCCGGCCGCGGTGTGCCGGGAGCTGACCAAGACCTACGAGCAGGTGATCCGGGGCTCGCTCGCGGAGCTCTGCCAGTGGGCGGCCGGCGAGGTCCGGGGCGAGATCACGCTGGTGGTCGCGGGCCGCCCGGCCGGTGGCGTGGAGCCGGACCCGGCCACCCTCGCCGAGCAGGTCAGTGCCCGGGAACGGGCCGGCCAGGGCCGCAAGGAGGCGATCGCCGAGGTCGCGGCGGCGACCGGAGTGGCCAAGCGGCTGGTGTTCGACGCGGTGGTCTCGGCCAAGCGCGGCGGCTGATTTCGGTTTGAGCGGCCTCACTAGGCTGGTCAGCATGAGTGAGCATCGCAAGCGAGGAACGAGCGCGGAGCGGAGCGATTGGCAAGCATGAGCAACGCAGCGCCGACCAACATCCTGACCGCGGTGGCCTGGCCGTACGCCAACGGTCCCCGGCACATCGGCCATGTCGCCGGTTTCGGGGTGCCGTCCGACGTCTTCAGCCGCTACCACCGGATGGCCGGCAACAACGTCCTGATGGTGTCGGGCACCGATGAGCACGGCACCCCGATCCAGGTCCAGGCCGAGCGGGAGGGCGTCTCACCGCGCGAGCTGGCCGACCGCAACAGCCTGGTGATCGCCCGGGACCTGCAGCAGCTGGGCCTGTCCTACGACCTGTTCACCCGTACCACCACGACCAACCACTACGCGGTGACGCAGGCGCTGTTCCTCGGCCTGCTCGACAACGGCTACATCTTCCCCCGCACCGAACTCGGCGCGATCAGCCCGTCCACCGGCCGGACGCTGCCCGACCGCTACATCGAAGGCACCTGCCCCATCTGCGGGTACCCGCATGCCCGTGGCGACCAGTGCGACAACTGCGGCAACCAGCTGGACCCGGCCGACCTGATCGACCCGAAGTCCAAGATCAACGGCGAGACGCCGAAGTTCGTCGAGACCGAGCAGTTCTTCCTCGACCTGCCAGCCTTCGCCGACGTGATCTCGGACTGGCTGCGTGGCCAGTCGCACTGGCGGCCCAACGTGCAGAAGTTCGCGCTGAACCTGCTGGACGATCTCAAGCCGCGGGCCATCACCCGCGACCTCGACTGGGGGGTGCCGGTGCCGCTGGAGGGCTGGCGCGATCGCGAGGACAAGCGGATCTACGTCTGGTTCGACGCGGTGATCGGCTACCTGTCGGCCTCGATCGAGTGGGCCGCCCGCTCCGGCGACCCCGAGGCCTGGCGAGCCTGGTGGCAGGACGGTGTGGACGCACGGCAGTACTACTTCATGGGCAAGGACAACATCGTCTTCCACGCCGAGATCTGGCCGGCGATGCTGTTCGGCTACTCCGGCATCGGGTCCAAGGGCGGCAAGCCCGGTGAGCTCGGAGCGCTGAACCGGCCCTTCGACGTGGTGTCCTCGGAATTCCTCACCATGGAAGGAAAGAAGTTCTCCTCCTCGCGCAATGTCGTCATCTACGTCGGGGACATGCTGTCGCGCTACGACGCCGACGCGCTGCGCTACTACCTGACCAGCGCGGGCCCGGAGAACCAGGACACCGACTTCACCTGGGCGGAGTTCGTCCGGCGCAACAACGACGAGCTGGTAGCCGGCTGGGGCAACCTGGTCAACCGGACGATCTCGATGACCGCCAAGAACCTCGGCTCGATCCCGGCGGCGGGCGAGCTGACCGATGCCGACCGGGCCATGCTGGCCTCCTCATCGGCCGCCTTCGGCACGGTCGGGGAGCTGATCGAGAGGAACCGGCAGAAGGCCGCGCTCGGCGAGGTGATGAAGCTGGTCGGCGAGGCGAACAAGTACCTGTCCGACACCGCGCCGTGGAAGCTGAAGAACGAGGACCCGGAGCGGATGGCCTCGGTGCTGCACACCACGCTGCAGGTTGTCGACGACGTCAAGACGCTGATCACGCCGTTCCTGCCGACGTCCTCGCAGAAGGTGCACGAGGCCCTGGGCGGCACCGGCAGCTGGGCCGCGATGCCTGAGCTGGTGGAAGTGGACGAGCCGACCGCGGCCGGTTCGCCGTCCTACTCGGTGCTGACCGGCAACTACCAGACCCAGGCCCGGTGGGCCTCGCAGCCGATCGAGGTCGGCCGACCGCTGGCCGCGCCGACCCCGATCATCACCAAGCTCGATCCCTCGGTGGTGGAGGAGGAGCTGACCCGGCTCACCGAGTCATGACGGCTGGCACCTCATGACGGCTGGCACCATGACCGCCGGCAAGCCATGACGGCTGGCAAGTCATGACAACTGCCGGTAAGGCCCCCGGTAAGGACCAGCTGCCGCCGGCTCCGCCGCCGCTGGCCGGCACGGTGTTCGACTCGCACTGCCACCTCGACGCGATGTCTTCCCGTGCCGGCCGCTCGCGCCGCGGCGAGCCGGCCGGTGCGCGGTTCACGGCGGCGGTGCTCGCCGAGGCGGCCGCGGTCGGCGTCACCCGGGTGGTGAACGTCGGCTGCGAGGTGGGCGAATGGGCCTCGGCGCTGGAGTCCACCGCGCATCCGGACGTCTACGCGGCCCTGGCGGTCCACCCGACCGAAGTCGGCGGGCTGACCGAGGCGCACTACCGGGAGCTGGCCGAGCTGCTGCGCCATCCCAAGGTGGTGGCGGTCGGCGAGACCGGCCTGGACTACTACTGGGATCGCACCGAACCGGCTGATCAGCAGCGGCACTTCCGCCGGCATATCGAGCTGTCCAAGCAGGTCGGCAAGCCGTTGGTGATCCATGACCGGCAGGCGCACGCCGATGTGCTGCGGATCCTGGGTGAGGAGGGCGCTCCGGAGGCCGGCGTGATCTTCCACGCGTTCTCCGGCGATGCCGGGATGGCTCGCGAGTGCGTGGCCGCCGGCTTCGTGCTGTCCTTCTCCGGCGTCCTGACCTTCGGCAACGCGCCGGCCCTGCGTGAGGCAGCCTCGGTGACCCCGCTGGACCAGCTGCTGGTCGAGACCGACGCCCCGTTCCTGACCCCGCATCCCTACCGCGGCCGGCCGAACGCTCCATACCTCATTCCGCATGTGGTGCGCAGTTTATCCGTCCAGAAAGAGGTCGCTGAATCTGTGGTCTGCGCCACTATCCAGGCCACCGGAGAGCGGGTTTTTGGTTGGTAACGCCTGTTTTAGCCCCGAACCTCGAAGATCAAGTTTGGTCGTAGCTGCCTGAGGCCGTTACGGTGCTGTGACCGAGCAGAACGCGACAGGCCAGAATCGGCCACACACGATCAAGGGGTTTTCTTGCGTCGCAGCGTGAAGTACGGCCTGTACGGGTTGGCGGTAACGGGGGTTCTGGGCGGCACAGCCGCCTGGGCCATCGCACCGGCCAGTAAAACCATCGACCTCAGGATCGACGGCCGTCACCAGCAGGTTTCCACCACCGCCAAAAGTGTCCACGACGTGCTGGCCGCGGCCGGCGTCTCGGTCGACAGCCACGACCTGGTGGCTCCCGACCTCGGTTCCTCGATCGGCAACGGCGCCACGATCGTCGTGCGGCGGGGTCACCTCCTGCACCTCATGGTGAACGGCAAGGCTTCCGACGTGTGGGTGAACGCCGACTCCGTGGACGAGGCGCTCACCCAACTCGGCTACAACTCCGAGACGCTGGTGTCGGTGTCGCGCTCGATGCGGCTGGACACCCTCGCCCGGGGTGCGGCCACCAACCTGTCGCTCGCCTCGCCCAAGCGGGTCGTGATCCAGGTCGACCACCGGACGGTGACGGTGACCAGCGCCGCCCGGACCGTCAGCGACGCGCTCGGCAACGCGATGGTGTTCCTGGGCCCGGCCGACCGGCTGTCGGCCCCGCGGGCCAGCCTGGTGCGCGACAACCAGGTGATCAAGGTGCAGCGGGTCCGCTACGCATCCAAGGTCGTCTCGGTGCCGGTGGGCTTCCACCGCCTCACCCAGAAGGACTCCAGCAGCTACGTCGGCCAGAGCAAGGTGGTCAGCAGCGGCCGGCCTGGCGTGAAGCGGGTCAGCTACCGGCTGATCTACCTCGACGGCAAGCTGGCCGGCCGGGTGCTGGTCGGCAGCAAGCTGGTGTCGGCCCCGGTGGACCGGATCACCCGCGTCGGCACCCGGCCGAAGCCGGCACCCGCGCCCGCCCCGGTGGTCCGCCAGCCGGCTCCGGCTCCCGCCCCACCGCCGCCGCCGCCGTCCAGCAACGGGCTGAACTGGGACGCGGTCGCCGCTTGCGAGTCCGGCGGCAACTGGCACATCAACACCGGCAACGGCTTCTACGGCGGCCTGCAATTCGACTACGGCACCTGGCTGTCCAACGGCGGCGGGGCCTATGCGCCGCGGGCTGACCTGGCGACCCGGGAGCAGCAGATCGCGATCGCGACCAGGCTGTACAACGCCCGGGGCGCCAGCCCATGGCCGGTCTGCGGGCAGCGCCTGTAGCTTCCCCGTCCCTCGGCAATCCACTTCCTGCGTGCCAGGTGCCCACCCCAAGCGTGACGCCCGTGCCCTGATGCGCTGTACTACTGCCGGACAGTGCCCTTGCGCGCCCCGGCAAGACCCGATGAGGAGTTCTTGTTTTGCATCACAACTTCAAGCTCGGCCTGTACGGCTTGGTACTGGCCGGCCTGCTCGGCGGTACCGCGAGCTGGGCGACCGCCAGCGGCAAGACCGTTGATCTGCGGGTCGATGGCCAGGACCGGAGCGTGCACACCTCAGCCGCGGACGTCCGGGGCGTGCTCGAAGCGGCGCACATCGCGGTCGGTGAGCACGACCTGATCGCGCCCGACCTCGGCTCGAAGGTGGCTGACGGCGACGCCATCGTGGTCCGGCGGGGGCACCTGCTGCACCTGCTGGTCAACGGCG
>DASZEI010000236.1:0-2916 GCA_035940975.1 Jatrophihabitans sp.
GTCTTCTTGCTCATGGAGGTCCGGTTCCCCGCAGCGGGGACGCGCACACCCGCCAGAGGGGACGCCCTCGGCCAGCCGATCGCGGTGTTGGGTCGTGCCACTAAGGGCGTCCGCCGATAGGCGTGATCGAGGCGTTCGGCGTGGTTGATCGTCGGGGGCAGGCACGAGGGCCACGCTCGCGAAGGTGCTAACGCTCCGTGGGATGTGGACCGCTCGTGCCTGCCGTCCCATCGTGCATCCTTGACCCGCTGCGCGAGGAGTTCCTCGCTCTGTTGCCGCCGCACGTTGATGAACATCCGCTCGGGTGTCACCGGCGCCGCATCGACGACGCGGTGGTCTTCGCCAAGCTGGTCGAGGCGCTGGTGTTCGGCGCCGGGTACGAGCGGCTGGCCGACTCCTCGTGCTCGGCGACGACGATGCGCCGCCGCCGCGACGAGTGGATCCGCCTGGGCGTCTGGGACCGGCTGAGGCTGGCCTGCCTGGACGCCTACGAGAAAATGATCGGCCTGGACCTGGCCGACCTCGCCGTGGACGGCTGTACCACCAAGGCCGTCTGCGGAGGTGAGTGCGCCGGTCGCAGCCCCGTCGACCGCGGCAAGGGCGGCATGAAGCGCTCGCAACTGACCGAGGGTGGCGGCGTTCCACTGGCCACGGTCTCGGCGCCGGCCAACACCCGCGATGACGCCTTGCTGCCGGCCCCCCTCGATGCGCTCAAGGACTTCGCCCCGCTGCCTGCCGAGGTGACGGTGCATCTGGACGCCGGATATGACTACCGGCCCTGCCGGGAGGCACTCGAGGAGCGGGGGTTGCATGGCGAGATCGCCCACCGCGGCGAACCGGCGCCGATCCAAGCCGGTCGGCGCTGGGTCGTGGAGCGGACCAACTCCTGGCTCAACGACTTCGGCAAGCTTCTCCGTTGCACCGAGCGACGCCGCGACTGCATCGACGCCTACCTCGCCCTCGCCGTTGCCATCGTCACGATCCGTGCCTTGCTTCAGGCCGCCTGGTACCGCTACCGCTGGAACACCCGGCCAAGATCACCACGCATCCGCTGACCTATTGGCGGACGCCCTTAGTAAGGCCAACCAGACGCAGGATCACCTACGACCTCGTGCACGGTGGCAGTGCCTCCACCAAGGTGGTGTTCGACGGGCGACGCCTCGTCGGCGCACGCCGGGTTCGCGGAGGCCGACCGGGTCGGACAAGGGATCCGGGTCCTCCGGGTTCCGAACCTTCCGGGAACCTGTCGGGCACCGAGACGGCCTAGGTTGCTCCGACATGCGGCCGCGTTCGCAGACCTTGATCTTGCTGGTGGTGGCGGTGGTGGGGGCCGGGGTCCTGGTGGCCGCCTTCCTGTTTCCTCTCGTCGGGGGCGCTGGTCTGCTGGCGCGGACGTCGGTGCCGCCGGCCGGTGAGTTGCCGGCCGATCTCAGCGGCGACCTGCGGGGCAACAGTCCGGTGCTGGCGGCCGATGGGTCGGTGATCACCACCTTCTACGCCAACGACCGGGTGCCGGTGACCACCGAGCAGATCGCCCCGGTGATGAAGCAGGCCATGGTCGCGATCGAGGACGCGCGGTTCTACGAGCACAGGGGCCTGGACGTGCGGGGAACGGCGCGCGCGCTGGCCACCAACGTGGCGGCCGGCTCGGTGCAGCAGGGCGGCTCCACGCTCACCCAGCAGCTGGTCAAGCAGACCCTCGCGCAGACCGCCGACACCGCCGAGCAGCGGCGGACGGCCACCGAGGGCAGCCTCGGGCGCAAGCTGCGGGAGGCGCGGCTGGCGGTCGTCCTGGAGGAGACCCACTTCAAGGACGAGATCCTCACCCGCTACCTGAACACCGTGTACTTCGGCGGCGGAGCCTATGGGATCCAGGCCGCAGCGCAGCGCTACTTCAGCGTGGACGCCGCCGACCTCACCCTGCCGCAGGCGGCGCTGCTGGCCGGCATGGTGCAGAGCCCCGCCGGAGCCAACCCGGTCACCGACCCTGCAGCCGCCCTCGCCCGCCGCAACGAGGTGCTGGAGCGGATGCACGCCGTCGGCTCCATCGACGCCCGCCGGCTGGTCCACGCCCTGGCCCGGCCGATCAGCATCCACCCGGGTCCGGGATCGCCCAACGGCTGCGTCGACGCCATCGTCGGAGGCTTCTTCTGCGCGTACCTGGAGCAGTACCTCGAGCAGGATCTCGGCATCGGCCGGGCCGAGCTCGAGCAGGGCAGTCTCACCATCCGGACGACGCTGCGGCCCGACGTGCAGGTCGCCGGCGACCGGGCGGTGCGCAGGACCGTCCCGATGGGCGACCCGCTGGCCGGCGTGTACACCGCCGTCCAGCCCGGCACCGGACACGTCCTGGCGATGAGCGTCAACCGCCGCTACGGCTGCACCGACCCCGACTGCGAGTCCGTGGTGCTGAACACCGCCCGCAGCCAGGGCGCCGGGTCGACCTACAAGGTCTTCACCGCGGCCGCCGCGCTCGAGCGGGGCATCCCGGCGTCCCACACCATCACCGCCGACAACCCCTACGTCTCGCGCGTGTACCGCAACGGCAGCGAGCCGTACACGGTCCGGGCGTACGCCGCCGCGGACATCCGGACGATGACCATGGAGCAGGCGCTGTACCGCTCCTCGAACACCTACTTCATGGCGCTGCAGGACCAGCTCGGCAGCGTCGAGGGACCGGTGCGGGTCGCCGAGCGGATGGGGATGCACTTCACCGCGACCTCGGCCGACGCGCTCGTGGGGCAGAACCGCGGGTCGTTCACGCTGGGCGCGGAGCCGACCAGCCCGCTGGACCTGGCGGAGGCCTACGCGACCCTGGCCGCCAGCGGCACCCGGTGCGAGCCGACCCCGGTCGTCGCGGTGCTCGACCGCGACGGGCAGCCGCTGACTGGTCCCGACGGGCGGCCGCTGGCCGAC
>DASZEI010000237.1:0-18984 GCA_035940975.1 Jatrophihabitans sp.
AATGCTTTCCATCCGGCCCGGACCCGCCGCTGAGCCGCCACGCTGGAATGACGTCGCGGTATGCAACGGTGCGCGGCGGATCCGGCATCTATGTCTCAGTGACGGAGGTGGGTCGGATGGACGGCGCGACAGCAGTGCCTACCACCGGAGGCAGGTCCTCGCACCGGTTCCTGGTTCGGGCGGTGCTCCCGCTGGCGGTCGCGCTCGTGCTGGCCGGCTGCAGCCCCGCCGGTACCGATCACGCGGTCGGCGATGGCAACCCGTCGGCGATCCTGGCCCACTGGCGGTCATTTCCGGTGGATGCCGACCCGCGGCCGCCGGTGCTGATCGGCCCCACGGTCATCGACCCGCAGAGCGGCTTCCCGAGCGATGAGGACCGCGAGGCCTACCAGGAAGGCCGGTTCGATCTCGCCACCACGCTGCCTGCCGCGCCGTCGACCGCCGGCGGGTACCCCGTCATTGCGGCGAAGGCGGCACTCGACCAGCTCCGCCAGGCACATCCGATCGACACCTTCAAGGGCGCGAGGACGACCCCTCGGCTGCGCATCGTGGCAGTCACACTCGGCCAGGCATACTTCGTCACCGACCGGGCCCCCCGACGGCTGCCGGCCTGGCGCTTCGACCTCGGCCGGGTTACCGCCCCGGCCTGGGTGCTCGCGGTCGACCCCGAGGCGCTGTGGGCGAAGCCGACCCCGGGAGCCGACCTGGGTTTCCGCGCGACGCTGCTCCCCGACGGCCGGAGCCTGAGCCTGGACTTCATCGGTGGGCCCGACGAGGCAACGCCCTGTGGCATCGCGTACACCGCCGTCGCGGTGGAGTCGGCAACGGCGGCGGTGATCAGGCTGTGGGAGCGGCAGCAACGACAGCCGAAGGGCGAGGGCGGCTGCATTGCGCTCGGTTACCCGCGTACGGTCACGCTACGGTTGGCCGCCCCACTCGGTGCCAGGGTGCTGCTGAGCCCGTACGGAGTACCGATGCAGGTACCCGGTTCCTGAGCCGGCGCGCCGCGGCACCGGATGAAGGGTTGCCCCGGCTGGTTCGGGGTCGCCAAGGCAGCGACATCGTGACGTCCGGCGAGTACCGTCTGCTGGTCATGGCGACGCCGCTGCCACCTCGAGACCGCGTCCTGCTGCCGACGCGCATCCTCGCCGCCCTGATCATCCCGTTCCTGGTCCTGGCGTTCGCGGTCCTGTATCCGTGGCCGACCGACACCCGGCGGCTGTTCGCGTGGGAGATCAAGCCGACCATGTCGCCGATGCTGCTCGGCTCGGTCTACCTGGGCGGCGCGTACTTCTTCCTCCGCGTCGTGCGGGCCACCCGGTGGCACTCGGTCGCGGGTGGCTTTGTGCCGGTCGGCACCTTCGCCAGCCTGATGGGCGTCACGACGATCCTGCACTGGGACCGCTTCCTGCACGGCAACCTGGCGTTCTGGCTGTGGGTGGCGCTGTACTTCACCACGCCGTTCCTGGTCTTTGCCGTCTTCCTCGCCAATCAGCGGGAATATCCGCCGCGCACCGGCGACGAGGTCGTGCTGCCGCCGGTCGCTGCCGGCGCCATCGTGATCGCCGGCGCCTTGTCGGTGGCGATGAGTGCGTTCCTCTACCTCTTTCCGCACCGCGCGATCGACATCTGGCCCTGGCATCTGACCCCGCTGACGGCTCGGATGTTGGGCGCGATCTTCGCGCTCGGCCTCGCCGGCCTCGGTGCGGCCCGTGAGCGGCGCTGGAGCGCTGCCCGGATGCTGATCCAGGTCGCCTGCGTCATGCTGCTGCTGATACTGCTCGCCGGTGTCCGGGCACACCGGGAGTTCGACTCCTCGAACATCCTGACCTGGCTGTTCGCCGCCGGCTTCGTCGGCACGACCGTGGCAACGGTGGCGCTGTACGTCCGGATGGAATCCCGCGTGAGGTCAACAACCGCCGCCGGCGGGTAGCCGTCGAAGAGCGGGAGTGCGCCCGCGCACAGCCCCCAGCACAGGAATGCAACGTTCGGCCGCCGGCCGGCATCTAGGTTGTGGGTGACGGAGGTGGCGGATGAACGGTGAGCCGGCAGCAGTACCTCTTATTGGCAGGCCCTCAGGTCGACGGCTGCGGTGGGCAGTGCCACCGCTGCTGATCGCGATGTCGCTGGCCGGCTGCGGTCCCGCGGCTACCGATGCCGGATCGCCCGGAGTGGGCGACGCAGCGCCGCCGGCCGCCGGCAATCCCGCAGCCGCGCTGGCCAAGTGGCGCTCGTTCCCGGTCGAGGCCGACCCGAGGCCGCTGGTGCTGACCCGCGGCACCATCATCGACCCGCTGAGCGGCTTTCGCAGCGGCGAGGGCAAGCTCGCCTTCCTGAGCGGCCAGTTCGACCTCGCCGTCGCGTTGCCTGCCACGCCGGCATCCTCGGCCGGGTATGCCGTCATCTCGGCGAAGGCGGCGCTGGACCAGTTGCGCGCGAACTCCAACGGCCAGCCGTCGGCTTCCCGGCTGCGCGTCGTCACCGCGGCGCTGGGCCAGGCACAGTTCGGCACCGACCGGGGTCCTCGGCTGCTACCGGCCTGGCGCTTCGGTCTCGACCAGGTCTCTGACCCGGTATGGGTACTCGCCGTCGATCCGAAGGCGCTGTGGCCGGCGAAACCGTCCTCGATGAGCGGGTACGGGGTCGAGGCAACGGTTGGGCAGGACGGCCGGACCCTGAGCTACGGCTTCGACGCCGGTCCGGCCGGGCCACCGCCCTGCGGAACCGAATACACCGCCAGTGCCGTGGAATCGGCTACCGCGGTAGTGGTCAGGCTGGAGCAGGTGGCCCAGCAACGGCCGAGCAGTTCTCGGCCCACCGATTCGGTGGCCTGCCCGGCGATCGGCCAGCACCGCACGGTCACGCTGCGGTTGGCTAGTCCCCTCGGCGGCCGGGTGCTGCTGTCCCCGGACGGAGCGCCGGTGCCGGTGTTGTCGAGTTAACCGCCCAGGGAGCCGGACGGCGTAGGCGGTCGTCTGTCGTCGCTACTGACACCCGATCAGGGAGGCTTCGAAATGCTTCGCGACATCGTCGATCACGCCGGCCGGCAGGAACGCGGTGTCGTAGACCAGGTCGAGGTTGAGCCTGCCGTAGGCCGTCAACCCGAAAAGCGTCGGAACCGGTCCGCGTGACGTCGTGGCCCAGCGGCTGCCGGTGACCCGCAGCCCGTCAGGCACCCGGTAGTCCTCGACGATGCCGATGTTCGAGACCATGAACGATATCGGCGGCAGCGGCACGGGCCGGCCGGCCAGCCGCTGGGCCAGTAGCCGGTGCTGGATCTCGTTGCGCTCCAGGGCTGCCCGCAGTTGCGTGCCGATCCGCCGGCCGACCTCGACGGGCTGCTCCTCAGCGTCGACATGGATGGCGCATACCTGACGCGACACGCAGACGAACGGCGCGTCCGGCGGGATCGGCGGAACCGCCCGGGGACGCAGGTCCACGGCGAAGGCCGGCGCGACCGGCATCGGCCCGGCGTCAGCGGAGAACTGGGCGCGCACCGCGCATGCCATGGCCCCGCTCAACAGGTTGGTGACGGAGATCCCTCCCCGGCGCGCCGCGGCGATCAGCCCGGCGGTCGTGTCCTGGTCGTAGCTGAAGTTGTGCACCGCCAGCGGACCCGGGGCAGCCGCCTCACCCGCCAGCGTCAGGGGTGGCTCGGCCTCCACCGCGGGCTGCACCGGGCCTGGTTCGTACCCGGCGAGCAGCGCATCCTCCAGCGACCCTTCGAACGCGGATCTCCCGGTCGGCGCGGGGACCACTCCGCCCAGCAGATCGGTGTAGTAGTCGAGCAACCGGTGCAGCAGCACCGTGTTCAGCCGGGCGTCGCTGGCAGCGTGGTCGCCGGCGAGGCTGAGCACCGCCGACTCCCCGTTCTGGTGCAGCGAAATCCGGTTGACCGGGCGCTCCGGCTCGACCGGGACGTTCAGCTCGCTGGCAAGGGCGTCCGGGCTCGGCGCGCTGAGGGTCAGCCCGGGACCTTCCTCTAACAGCACCAGGGATACGCCGTCGTCGGCCTCACGGATGGAGCAGCGCAGCACCGGGTAATCCCGCTGCAGCAGGCGTGCGGCCCGGTCCAGGACCGCCGCGTCCAGCTGGCCCTGCAGGCTGATACTCGCCACCACCGGGCCGATGCGTATCCGGGCGAACAAGGATTCGAACAGGGTCAAGGAGCGTCGTTCGGGAGTCATGGGGAACCTCTGATGTGTGGGGGAAGGAGCCGAAGCCGGCGGGAGGTACCGAGGCCGGCCGGAACGGCGCTACACGAACGGCGCGGTGGTGAGGATCCGGCGGTGCATCGAGGCCACCAGCGGGCCATCCGCTTCGCTGGCCTTCGCGGCCTCCCGCCATTCCGGATCGGCCAGGAAGGCTTTCCACTTGGTTTCGAGCTCACCGTAGGAATCGAATTTCAGGACGTAGACGATTTCGCCCATGGTGTTCGCGCCGAACTCGGTCAGCGAGAGGAACACCAGCTCCATGTCGTGCTTGGCCAGTAACTTCACCACGTGGTCGTTGAACCTACGTATCAGGGCGTGGATACGGCCTGGGACCGGACGGTACTCGCGCAGCTCATAGATCACGCCATTACTCGCTTTCATGATGTGGGTCGTGGTCCTTGCTTCACTGATGACGGCGCGCGGCACCTGCAACCTGGAATACAAGGCAATTTGAGAGGTGTACTTCGGCGAGATTAGCCTCGGCGCGGCAGGCGGATTTCTCCGTTCATGCCGCCCTGAACCGCCGGACCCGAGCGCCTGAGGCTGGCCCTGGTAGCTGCCCGACGCAGGACTGGCCGGGCCGCGTCCGGAGTTGCGATCAGGCGTGTCCGGTCTCGCGGCGCGTCGTGCTGCTGCCGATCGGACGGTGCGGCCATACAGTCGCCGCCGCGTGGCCGATGAGTTTTGTGTCCCGGATAGGTATATATATGACCGAGCCTCGGCCGGCCGCGAACTCTCGCTGCGACCGGGGGTGGAGCTACTGAACGGAGAGAACCATGACCACGACAGGGTCGGCCTCGCAATCGACCGCGGCACCAGCCGCAGAGGCCAGCCGACGGTGGACGATGCTGGTACTGCTGCTGCTCGGACAGTTCATGGGCTTGGTCGACGTGTTCGTCGTCAACGTGGCGATGCCCTCGATCGGCACCGAGTTCGACGCCTCCGGGGCGTCCCTGCAGTTGGTCGTCGGTGGCTACGTGATCTCCTACGCGATGCTGCTGATCACCGGCGCCCGGCTGGGTGACCTGTACGGGCGGCGCCGGATGTACCTGGTGGGCGTCGTCGTGTTCACCGTCATGTCCGCGGCCTGCGCGCTCGCGCCGAACACCGTCACCCTGGTGATCTTCCGCATCGCCCAGGGGGCCGGCGCGGCCGTCATGGTGCCGCAGATCATGAGCGTCATCCAGATGCAGTTCACGGGCAAGGCGCGTGCTCAGGCGCTCTCCGCCTACGGCGCGGTCCTCTCGACCGGTGCGGTGGCCGGCTTGGTCCTCGGCGGGGTCATCGTCAACGCGGATCTGTTCGGTACCAGCTGGCGCCCGGTGTTCATGATCAACGTACCTATCGGCGTGGCACTGATCGCGCTGGTACCGCGCCTGCTCCCGCAGGACGCACCGACCGGGCGGCGGCGCCTGGATCTGCTCGGCCTGGCCGTGGCGGTCCCCGCGGTGTTTCTGATGGTGCTTCCCGCGGTTCTCGGACGTGAGCTGGACTGGCCGGCCTGGACGTTCGTATGTATCGCCGTCGGCGTTGTGCTGGCGGTGGTATTCGTGCAGCTCGAGCGCAGGATCGCGGCCCGCGGTGGTGACCCGCTCCTCAACTTCGGCGTGCTGCGCGCGTCCGGTATCTCCGTCGGGATGATAACGCTGGTGTGCGTCCAGCTGACCTATGGCGGCTTCCTGTTCGTGTTCACCCTGCACCTGCAGGCGGGGCTGGGGGAGAGCGCGCTACGCGCCGGACTGACCTACCTTCCGATGTCCGTCGTCTTCGGCCTGACCGGTTTCTACTGGCGCAAGCTCCCGGAGCGGCTCCATCCGGTGCTTGCGCCTTCCGGTCTCGCGCTCTCCGCGCTCGCCTACGGGCTGATCGGGATCGCCATGCACAGCGGGACTTCCGGCGGGTCGCTGATGTGGCTGGGCACGATGATCAACGGTGTCGGCATGGGCTTGTCGGTGAGTCCGCTGCTGACCCAGTCACTGGTGAACGTCCCCATGGCCCAGGCAGCTGACGCCAGCGGCCTGCTGACCACCGCGGTCCAGCTCGGACAGGTCGCGGGGATCGCCATCTTCGGGGCCATCTACCTGACACTCATCGACCGCGTGGGCGATGGCACGCATGCCCACGTGGTGGGGTCCGCGATGGCAACGACCGCGGCCTGGATCCTGGCGGTGGCCGCGCTCGGCGTGATCCCGGGGGCGGTCCTGGCGCGCATCGTTCTACGGGCGCTGCGCTCGCGCCAGCCGTCGGCTGCTTAGGCCACCGAGGGGCACGGACATGCAGGGCTTTCCCCAGCGTTTCGCTGGGGGAAGCCCGGTATAGGGCACTCCCTGCTCGGACGGGCAGGGTTGCTCAGTGATAGGCGCGATACCGGGTGGCCGTTGGCGGTGGCCGTCGTCAGACGCCAGTCCGTTACGGACGTTCCGAAGACCCCTTCCAGGAACGGGCCGTAGTTGTCGCAGCCGGCGGACCAGGGAGTCAGAACCCGTTGAGGGCCCAGCGGTCGCCGCGGACGGCGACCGAGCCGGGGAGTTCGATCAGCTCGGGTTTGAACAGGGGAGCGACACCCATGGCGGGTTCCCAGGTGGCGAGGGATTCGTCCTGCGGAACCTCGATATGGATGCCGCGGGCCAGGTCGTCCAGCACCCGCACGATGAGGCGCACGCCGAGCGGGGCGAGGTGTTCGCGCCACAGCGATTCGACGGTGGAACCTGGCGGGACGATGATGTGCTCCTGCGCGGCGATGGCGCCTGCGTCGGTGCGTTCGGTGAGGTGATAGACGGAGCCGCCGGTGACCCGGTCGCCGTCGCGGATCGTCCAGCGTACGGCGTCGCGGCCGCGGTGCAGCGGCAACAAGCTCGGGTGGTAGCCGATGGCGGCTACCCGGGCGCGGGCGCGAGTCCGGCGTCCGATGAAGGCATGGGAGTGGGCGGCGAGGATGACGTCGGTGTCGTCGGGGACATGGTGGGCGCGCAGGTCGGACGAGGGGGTCCAGTCGATGCCGCGGGGGTAAGCCCAGGAGCGCAGCTGGTCCCACGTCATCGGATTGGCGTCGTCGTCTGTGTAGCTGTACCTCTTGCGTTGCCGCGGCGCGGCGACACCGACGATCTTGTGCCCCTCCTCGACGAGGACTTCGGCCACCGCGAGGGCGAACGCGCCTTGGCCGGACAGGTATATGTTCATTGACTCTCTCAAGGGTTGAGACTCCGGTCAGGAGCGTGGGTCTCCGGTTCGGTGCGTTGGCTGTTCCTGCGTCGGGTCAGTGAGAAGTGGCGTAGCTTCCTGCTGCCGGCATCCGGGGTCAGGCCGGCTCGACCGTCACCGGCAACCCGTGCCGGACCCGCAGCGTCATCATCGCCTGAGCTGAGATCGACGGGGTCAGGACCCGCAACCGGAGACTGCGCGAGATCATCGCCACGGCCAGCGTCGCCTCGAGGGTGCCCAGCGCGCTGCCGATGCAGACCCGGGGGCCGGCGCCGAACGGCAGGTAGGCGTAGCGATCGCTCGGCTCGCTCTGGCCCAGGAAGCGCTCGGGCCGGAACGCTTCGGGATCGGACCAGAACGCCGGATGGCGGTGCAGCGTGTACGGGCACAGCAGCACCTCGCCGCCGGCCGGCACGAAGTGCCCGTCGATGACGTCGTCGGCGATCGCCCGGCGCGGCAGCAGCCAGACCGGTGGGTAGAGCCGCAGGGTTTCCTTCAGGACGGCGCCGGTATAGGGCAGGTGCTTCACGGTGTCGGCGTCGGGTACGCCGTCGGACAGCACCCGGACCGCCTCGTCCCGGACCGCCTCGCGGGCCTCGGGATGCCGGTCGAGCAGCACGAACGCCCACGTCATCAGCGTCGCTGTCGTCTCGTGTCCGGCCAGCAGCATGGTGACCAGCTCGTCGCGGACCCTGAGCCGCACGTCGGCCGGCGCGCTGGCGTCGTTCAGCAGCGCCAGCACCGAATCGGGTTCGGCCTCGATCGACGGTTGGCCCAGCAGGGTCGTCACCACGTCGTCGAGTTCGGCCTGCGCCTTGCGGAACCGGAGCCGGGTCGGCAGCGGTGCCCAGTCCGGCAGCCGGTTGAAGGTGATCATCTCCAGCATCGCCTGATCCTGCACCGCCTCGAATGCCGAGCCGATACCGGCGAATCCGGCGAGGTCGGTGCCCATCAGGGCCGGCCCCACGATCTGCAGCGTCAGGTGGGTCAACTGCTCACGCAGGTCCAGCGAGGTCCGGCCGCCGGACTGCAACTCCGCTATCCAGCGCCGGGTCGCGGCGGTGACCACATCGGCCTGCATCGGCAGCCGCTTGGCAGAGAAGGCCGGCTTCAGGTTCTGCCGCTGCCGGCGCCAGGTCTCGCCCTCGGCGGTCAGCAGGCCGTCGCCGAGGGCCCGCTTGGCATGGAACTGGCCGATGCCCTTGAGGTAATTGCCGGCGTTCTCGGTCAGGACGTGCTTGGCGTGGCTGGGGTGGTTGAAGAAGTGCAACTGGCTGCGACCCAACGGGAGCCGGACCGCGTCGCCGTAGGCCTGCGCCATGTCGACCATCGCGCGAGTCCGGTCGAACATCATGTGCAGCAGCAGCTTCGGCACCGCCGGCGCCGGCACCTTGGGAACCGGTCGGCTGGTTCCGGCCAGCACGCTCATGTCCGGACCCGCTCCGCACGTGCTGCCAGGCTGTCGGCGATCCGTCGCCGCCAGACCTGGAAGGACACCTCGCCGTCGATCACTGCCTCGACGGGTCGGGTGGCAGCCGCCAGCTCGACCGCCTCGGCTACCGGGATACCGGCCAGGGCGAGGCAGGCTGCCTCGGTGTTGGGGGTGAGGTTGCCTGCCCGGGCTCGGGTCTCGGCCGCGAAGACCGAACCCTGCGCCAGTTGTGGCGCGTGCTCGCCGGCGATCTCGCGCAACGCCGCGAAGGTGTCGGCGTCGCCGCCACCGGCATAGCTGGCGGCCAGGCCCAGGCCGCTGATCAGGTCGGGCCGGCGCCGCCGCCCGAAACCGGGCAGGGTGGTGGCGATCTGATGCGGGTCGGCTCCGCACACGAACCACAACGCGCGACCGACGCCCTGGTCGAATACCGACTGGACGGCGTCGTCACCGGTGTGGCCCTGCCAGCTCAGGCCGGTCGCGCGCTGGTGCGCTCCGACGATCCGGTCGGTGTGGAAGTAGGCCTCGTGGAAGCCGTAGCCATCCAGCACCAGCCAGCTCAACACCGGATCGGCAGCCGCCGCGGTCGGGCGCCGCCAGAGCGGGCGGGGCAGCCTGGCCAGGGCCCAGCCCAGCCCGACGTAGGCCATGTAGACATGGGAATCCGCCCATCGGGTGAGGAACTGCTGAAGCTCACCCTTGCGAGGACGCCCGGCTTCCAACAATCCCAGGGCCATTCCGGCGCCCTCGTAGCCGAAACCTCGGGTCGAGGCAGGCAGGTACTGCAGGCGGGCGGCTGTATCGGCCGAGCTCGACGTGCCGGCGGCCATCGCGAAGCCGTCCAGGAAGGCGTTGCCGGCCGACTCCAATACCGTCCTGGCCCGGTCGTCGCGGGGATGGAACCCGCGAAAGGCCATGGTGGTCTCACGCCGTTTCGGCGTCAGCAGCCGGCTACGCAGGTTGAGGAGGGTGTGGGACACGTCGGGCTCCTGTTCGGGTACGCGGGGAATGTGCGATCGGGCGTGATCGCCACGCCGGCGTGCCGGGCGTCATCGCCGCATCGCCAGCGGAGCGCCGACCAGCATCGCCTCGCCGGCCATCTCGAAATGGGTGGCGGCCATCGAGATGTGCTTGGTTGCCGAGTGGATATCCCGGAAAGCCCGTTCGATCGGACTGGTCTCATAGATCGCCGACGTGCCGGCAAGGGCGAACACGGTGTTGACCGCGAACACCGCGGACTCGGCCATCGATGCGGCACTCATCCGGATCAGGGCGCTGAGGCCGTCGCTCGACGGCCGGCTCAGGGACTGGCGGGCCGCCTCGTCCAGCAGCACCCTGCCGGTGTGGACCGCCATTTCCGCACGCGCGAAGCGGTCCTGCACCACGTGCGACGTGGCCAGGGTCGACCGGCCGCTGGTCGGGGTCTTGTGCTCGGCGAGTTCGCGGAAGGCGGCCAGGGCCGAGGTGGCGATGCCCAGGGCCTGCGGCGACTCGGCGAACGGGCCGAAGTCGAAGTAGCCGAGCGGGTAGGCCGCGTCCGGCCGTGCCGGTGGCCGGGCCAGCGTGGCCCGGGTGACCGTCAAATCCTCGGGCACGAAGGTGTCCTCGACCCGGTAATGGTTGCTACCCGAGCCGCGCAGGCCGAGGGTGTGCCAGGTGTCGCGGAAGGTGATGCTCGCGGCGGGCACCAGGGCGGCGCACATCAGCGGCCGGCCCGATTCCAGCACCGGTTCGTTGCCGGAGGTGACCATCGAGGTGCACAGCATCCAGCTGGCAGCCGAGGCTCCGGAGCCGAATGCCCACTCACCGTTGACCAGGTAACCGCCCTTGACCCGCTCGGCCCGCCCCGACGGGGTGACGCCGCCGCCCACGATGCCGTCCTGGTCGCGGAACACGGTGGCGGCACTCGCCTCGGGAAGGAAGTCCGACAGCCGGCCGACCGCCGCCTGGACCCCGACCTGCCAGGCCACTGACGGATCGATCCTGGCGATCGCCTCGATGACCCGCATGGCCGTCGGGATCGGGACCTGGCTGCCGCCGAAGGCGGTCGACACGCACATCCGCGAGATACCGGTACGAATCAATTCCGCCACGACGGCGGCATCCACGTCCCGATTCTGCTCATTCGCGTCGCGAAATTTCTCGAGCACGCCGGAAATGTCGTCGACTTTGTCGAGCCACACTTTTGTGTCTGCATCGTATTGGTCGAGGTTGAGGCTGAGCGGCGCCGGATTGCTCTTCATCACACGTCCGAAAGTCGTTTGTAGGTGGCTCCATGAAAAGCGGCCGAGAACGCTCATAACGTAGTTTGATATGCTGGACCGGATTTCTTGTGCGTTGCCTTTCCGAAGCAATAGTGAAGTGGTGGGAACACTGTGACCGCAGAACATGAGATGGAACTCGGACTCGCCCAGCACCGCGCCGAACTGGTTGCTCATTGCTATCGAATGGTCGGAAGCTTCTTCGAGGCCGAGGATCTCGCGCAGGAGTGCCTGCTGCGGGCCTGGCGGCGCCGGGAGGACTTCGACGAGCGGCGTGCCTCCCAGCGAACCTGGCTGTACCGGATCGCCACCAACGTCTGCCTGGACGCGCTTCGTGGCCGCTCCCGGCGGCCATTGCCCATCGGGCTGGGCCCGGCTTCGGAAGACGCGCTGGCGTCGCTGACGCCGGCCTGGGAGATTCCGTGGCTCGAGCCGTTCCCGACCGGTCGCTACGCCGGCGACCCCGCCGCCGTCATCGAGGCGCGGTCAAGCCTTCGGCTGGCGCTCATCGCGGCGTTCCAGACCATCCCGGCCAGGCAACGGGCGGTGCTGATCCTGCGCGACGTGCTTTCCTTCACTGCCGAAGAAACGGCCAGTGTTCTGCAGACAACGGTCCCGGCAGCCAATAGCGCACTGCAAAGAGCTCGCGAACGGCTGGGTCAATTGTCGGTGGTGGACGACACGCTGGCCGACTCCGCTGAAGCACTCGGCCCCATCAATGACTACGTCCATGCCTTTGAACGAGGCGATGTGGACAGCATCGTGAAACTGCTCAGTGACGACGTCGTGCTCGAAATGCCGCCGGTGAATTTGTGGTACCGCGGCGTACAGAATTACCAGAAGTTCATGAACCGGGTATTCACCGAACGCGGGTCATCGTGGCGAACGGTGGTCACCGAGGCAAATGGGCAACCCGCCTTCGCCGCATATCACCGGGTGTCGGATTCGCAATTCGGCCTGCATACCCTGCAGGTCTTCGAGGTTTCCGACGGCCAGGTCCGGCGCAACGACGTGTTCGCCGACCCGCGCGTGCTGCGCTGCTTCGACCTGGCGCCGGTGCTGCCGGCAGCCTGAGCCGAGCTGACCAGGGCGGCCCGGGCCGACGGCGCGGTGGCGGGCCGTTCGGGCCACGCCAGCCGCGCCGTCGAGCGATACAGGGCTAGTGCGCGGGGCTGTTGGAGTAGGCCGACACCAGCCAGCGATCGTCCTGCCGGACCAGCACCCAGGTGGCGTAGCGTTCCCGCTCGGCCGGCAGCGAATCCTCGCCGGCCATCAGGATGCCGGCCTTGCTCACCACGATGGCGGTATCTCCGAAGATCCGGATGGACTGCGGCTCGTCGACGCCGCGAGATCCCTTGAGGGGGCCGGAGAAACCCATCCCCATGTACTTGGCGATGGCGTCCTTGCCCTGGTGGTACATGCCCGGCAGTACCACCGTCGCGTCATCGACGTACAGCTGTGCGAAGGCGTCGCCGTCGTTGTCCGCCCAGGCCTGGTAGAGACTGTTCAGGGTGTCCTTGACTCCGGCGACGGCGCTGGAGGTGTCCGTGGTGCTGGTCATGTTCGATCCAATCCGTGTGGTGATGGGGGTATCGGGTACTGGTGTGCTCAGCTGGCAGGTACCTCCTCGGCGGGTCGCGGCGCGGGTACGGTCAGGATCGGGCTCGGTCGCAGGGCCCCACAGGGCCGTGGGAGGTGCCGCGGGCGGCACGCCGTCCGCCCTGGCTGCGGTCTGCTGTGTGTCCATCGCCGCTTCCTTCTGCCCGAATGCCTGTCCGCCAGTACCTACGTACCGGCCGTACGAGAATAATCGGTCCGGGCCGAAGTACCCGATTTTGTCTGCAGGAGCCGGCTGGCAGCGGTTCGGGCAGCCATGTCCGGTTTCGCCATCGCAGTCACCGAGCGCCGGCCACGTTCAACGGAAGCTCCCCGGCAGGCAGCGGCGGCGCGAAAACCGGCAGCAGGTCGGGCTGCCAGCCCTCAGGGCCGACGGCCAACTCGTTGTTACGGGCCCGGACGACGTCCCTGCTGTCGGCGAGGAACCGGCCGCCCGCATGGCCGGCGGTGCCGGCCAGGTAGGTCAACGCGTGCCAGGCGTAGGTGCTCAGCGGGAAGTCGCAGTGCTGGCGCCACTGCTGCGGTGCCCGGGTGCGGTACCACTGGACGTGTCGGGCGCCGGCCTGCAGCGTGAAGGTCGGCACCCCGCCGTCGGGCTCGCCGAACCGGAGGTAGGGCGGCAGGAAGTTCGCCGCACCGATCAGCCGGAAGATCTCCGCGCCGGCCTCGGCCGCCGACGCCTTGCCCGCGAGGGCGTCGGCGACCTGGTCGCCCGATCGCGACATCAACTCGACCACCTCGGGCAGCTGGCTGCCCAGCACGCCGGCATGCAGCGGATCGACGGATTCCTCGAGCACCGCCGGATCGCGGCTGGACAGGTACCTCATCAGCACCGACAGGCTGCCGAAGGTGCCGAGCATGTTGCCGACCGCCCAGTTGCGGTTCCAGGCGTTCCACAGGTCCCAGCTTGCGAAGGAGTCGAAGGACCGCGACACCACCATGTCGTAGTGATCGAAGGCGCGGTTGACGAAGGTCTCGACCGGCACGAAGTTCTCCCGGCCGAAGTGCCGGTCCTCGAACGCTTTGAGCACCCGGCCGGCGATCTGGTCGACGGCAACGGTGAGCACCGACATGCCGCTGGAATAAAGCGGATCCAGGAAGGCCGCCGCGTGCGGCAACTGGATCATCCGGTCGGCGACCATCCGGGGCGAGGAGTACTGCAGGCGGCCGGTGCCGACCCAGGGCCGCACCGCCGAGGCGTGGGCGAACTGCTGGGCGATGCTCGGGTACTGGCTGAGCACGGCCCGGAACTCGGCCGCCGGTGGACCGGCCGGGTTGGGGTACTTCCGCCGGTCCAGCAGCATCCCGACGCTGGTGGCCTTGTTGGTGGCGTAGCGGTGATTGCCGAACGGGATGACCCAGATCCATCCCCCGTCGAACACGTGATGCATGGTGGCCTGTCCCAGTGGGGAGGCGAGGTCCTTGCGCGCCCGCGGGTTCAGCAGCGTGTCGGCCGGCGGCACCCCGACCATGTGGGTGTAGATGGCGCGGGTGTCGGTCCGGAATCGCGGTTCGGGATCGCGCAGGCCGAGCTGGTCGGAGACCAGCGACTTCATGCCGGAGGCGTCGATCAGGAACTCCGCCTCGAAGTCGCCGTGGTTGGCCGTGGTCAGGGTGACGCCGTACCGGTTGAGCTTGACCTCGGTCACCGGCGCGCCGGTCACCAGGCGGGCGCCGTAGCGCACCGCGCAGCTGGCGAAGAACGCGTCGGTGTCCTGCCGGAAGAGGTGCGAATCCGGTCCGACCGGTGGGGTCAGCGTCGGCAACTGGTTGACGTGATGGGGCACGTGCCGCGCGCCGCGGTCGTGATGCATGAAGCTGAAGGACCGCTTGACCCCGCAGGCCGGGCTGATCCGGTCGCGCAGGGTTTGGAAGGTGGCCAGCCATCCGATCTCGGGAACCCCGTACTTCTCGGCGATGATGCGCAGCCGCACGCCGGTTTCCGGGATCAGCGACTCGCCGATCGCGAAGCGCGGATGGGTGGCGCCTTCGACCAGCACGACGGTCAGTCCGTACTTGGCGAAGATGCTGGCAAGCATCGTCCCGCCGATTCCGGAACCGAGCACTGCGACGTCGTAGCGTTGTCCAGCCATGGGGTGACTCCTGGGACGAGAGAAAGGGAGGGCCGCCGCGTGGACTGCGGCGTCCGGATCGGAACTAGCTGTCGAGGCCCGGCCTCATGCGACCAGCGCCCGGGAGATGCGCTCGGCGACCAGCATCACTGTCAGGTTGATATTTGCCCGCACCATGGTGGGAAACACCGAGGCGTCGGCGACCCACAGGCCCTGCGCGCCGTGCACCAGTCCAGTTTCATCGACCACGCCACCGGCCTCGACCGGTGCCATCCGAGCGGTCCCGGCCGGGTTGTAGGCGCTGTCCACCGTGGCCCGCAGGTACTTGCGCACGCCGGTGCGGCGCTTGGAGAAATCAGCCGCCTCGAGCAACAGCGGGCCACCGAGGCCCCGGCTACCGATGCGCGGCGTGGAGGCCAGGTCCCAGCAGCCGGCGAGGCATTCTGTCAGCAGCTCCAGGTCCTCGGGATCGGACAGGTAGCCCAGGTCGATGTCGGGCAGCATGTGCGGATCAGGCGACAGCGCACGCACCGAGCCGCGTGACCGGGGTCGCCGGGCGACTGCCATCACCCCGAACACCGCGCCCGCCCCGGCTCGCGGATCGTTTCGAAGCTGTGGAAAGTGGTGGGAGAGGTCGAACCGGCTGACCATGGCGTAGTACAGGTCGTTGTTCTCGCCGAAAGTCTTGGACGTCGTGCGAAGCACCACCTGCCCGGTGGACATGTCGAGATTCTCGCCGGATTCCTTCGGCGCCAGGAACACCCCGACCCGCGGCTGGTCGAGCAGGTTCTTGCCGACGCCGGTAAGCGGAATGCGAACCGCGACACCTGCTTGGCAGACCTCGTCCGGATCTCCGATACCGGAACGCTGCAGGATCGCCGGCGTCATGATCGCGCCGGCGCAGAGCACGATCCGTCCGGCCTGGACCCGAATCGTCTCGTTGTTGTTGAGGATCTCGACGCCGTGCGCCACCCCCCAGGCATCGATCAGGACCTTGCTCACCAGCGTGTGGGCCCAGATGGTCAGGTTGTCCCGGGGCGGCTCGAGATAGCCGAGTGCGGTGGAGACCCGCACGTTGGCCGTGGTGCGCTGGGTGGGCATCGGCCCCACTCCGGTCGAGGCCGGGTGGTTGTGGTCCGGCGCCACCGGATAGCCCAGCTCCACGCACTGGTCGTAGAAGGCAGCCTGCACCGGAGCCAGTTCGGCTCGGCTGAACCGGCGGATCGGCGTCGGACCGCCCTGGCCGTGCAACGGTCCGCTGAAGTCCTGGTCGTCCTCCATCTCGCGCAGGATGGGCAGGCAGTCCTGCCAGGACCAGCTCGGGTTGCCCAGCTGGCACCACTCGTCGAGGTCTTCGGGCAGCGGCCGGATCGCGACCGTGTTGCCGACCGCCGATCCGCCACCGGTCACCTTCGCCTGCGGATAGCGCACCTTCCGCTTGCCGGTGAGCTGAGCCGTCATGCCCCAGCTGTGCGACGCCAGGGCCATCGCGTTGGCGTTGCCCAGCTCGCTCGGCAGCTTGGCGGCCCGGTAGTGCGGGCCGGCCTCGATCAGCAGCACGCGGTGTGCCGGGTCGGTCGCCAGCCGCGCGGCCACGATGGCGCCGGCGCTGCCCCCGCCGACCACGATCGAATCGAACGCGATCCTCATTGTTGCGCCGCCGCACGCAATGCCTTGGCCGGCGTCGGGAAGAAGGCCCGGACGAACGTGTCCCAACCGCGCTCGCCGATCACGCCGCGCATCGTGCTGAGCACCCGTACCGGGAACCCGATCTTGTAGCGGATCTTGGGGGAGCTGGTTTCCACTGCCCGGACCAGCACCCGGGCGACGCTGTCGGCGCTGACGGCACCCCGTCCCCGGCCGCGCGGGTGCTCGGTCTCCCGGTAGGCGCCGTGCCAGTCCACGAAGTACTTCCAGAACTGCTGGTAGAGCTCGGGATCGCCGCCGTCGGACAGCCCCAGGTCGGTCACCGAGGTGGGTACGAAGCCGCCTCGGATCGGCGACGGTTCGACGATCGCCACATCGATGCCCAGGTGCCGGACCTCGAGCCGAAGGGCGTCGCTGACCGCTTCGAGGGCGAACTTCGTTGCCTCGTAGTAGCCACGCCCGGCGGTGGCGAACAGCCCGAAGATCGACGACATCATGATGACCCGGCCGGATCGGTGGGCGATCATGCCGGGTAGCACGAGCTGGGTCAGCCTGACCAGGCCGAAGAGGTTGGTGTCGAACTGCTGGCGCACCGAACTCAGCGGGGTGTCGAGGAACGTGCCGTTCAGGCTGTAGGCGGCGTTGTTGATCAGCACTCCGACGGCACCGTGGCGCGCTTCGATCTCGTGCACCGTCTCCAGCATGCTCGACTCGTCGGTGATATCCAGCAATCGGGTGTTCAGCCCGGCTTCGGCCAGCGGGGCAAGCCCTTCGCGGCTTCGCCCGGTGGCGTACACCTCCCAGCCGCGCTCGTGCAGCAACCGGGCTGCCCGCTGGCCGGTACCCGAGGACAGTCCCGTCGAGGAGCCGCACCCGGTGATCAGCACCGCCCGGGACCGGCGGGGCGAACGATCAGCCACCGTCCGGCTCCATCATCGAGGTGCGGCTCTGCGCGACGCTCTGCCCCAGGCCCAGACCGTCGACCAGCCGGGTGATGCTGTTGAACAGCGCGGTGGTGAAGACCGCTTCGAACAGCTGCTCCGAGCTCCATCCGGCCGCCAGCGTCTCCTGCCACAGCGAGTCGCTCACCTTGTAGGCGTGGCGGCAGACGGTGGTGACCAGTCTCAGTAAGGACTTCGTCCGCTCGTCCACCGGCAGGTCGTCCTCCGAGCGCGCGCCCTGGATGGCCGTGGCCAACTCCTTGCTGCCGCCGAACAGTTGGAGGAAGTAGTTGTGAGTGCCCACGCAGTACGGGCAGCCGTTGACCTGAGAGGTCCAGCTTGCGATGAGTTCCTTGGTGCGGCGGTCGAGCGCGCCGTCGCCGAACACGCCGAGGTAGCCCGACACGACGGCTTCGAGCAGGTCCGGGCGGGTCGACAACATGCCGAACATGTCGGGAATGAAAGGCAGTCCGCTCGCCGACTTGATCCTGGCGTACTGCTCGGCGAGCGGGCCGGACGCCTCCTCCTCACTGATTATCGGAACACGAACCGAGCTTGTGGCGGGAGCGGTACTCACAAGGCCACCTTTCCGTGGAAATGTTGAAAGTGGTACCCGATCGTTGCGAAGTGACTGCTTTCAGGTTTCTTCCAGGTTGCCTTCAAGAGGCAATAACGAAGAAATCTGACTACAGACCTATAGCTAGCGTAATCGGCTGAATGGGATAGCCGATCTTTCCCCGACAAACATATTCGAGGAACCTCGTGACGCAGACACATGTGCCGGGCATTGCCCTGCAGGGCGGCGATATGACGCTCGCAATCGAAGCGGCGGCGTGGGCTGAGCGCGCGGGCTCACCGTCTTTTTGGACCTCCGAGTACAGCAACCGGAGCGCCCTGACGACGTTGGCGGCGGCCGCCTGTAGCACTGCGGGGATTCGCCTGGGCAGTTCCATCGCATGGGCCTTCGCGCGCACGCCGCTGGCCCTGGCCACCGAACTTCGATCGATCAATGAGCTCGCACCCGGCCGGGTCCGGCTGGGCCTGGGGACCGGAAACCCGCAGATCCTGCGGGACTGGCTGAATGTGGAGACCGCTTCGCCGATCGCGCGGCTGACCGAGTTGGTGGGGCTGCTGCGCGAGCTGTGGCAGCTCGACGAGCGTGAGGTGGACCACGCCGGCGAGCACTTCCGCTGCCGGATCGCGCGCGATGAATCGCTACCGCCGATGCCACGGATACCGATCCTGTTGGCCGGGGGCCGAGCGGCAATGGTGCGAGCGGCAGGACGCATTGCGGACGGGCTGATCGGCAATCCGCTGTCCTCACGTGACTATGTCACTAACGTGGTGCGCCCGCTGCTCGCCGAGGGTGCCAGTCGCAGGTCGGATTCCGGGGGCGTGCCGCCGATCACCGGGCTGATCCTGACCTGCGTGTCCGATGATGCGGCGGCTGCCCGCCGGACCGTGGCATTGCAGCTGGCGGTCTATGCGATGCGTGAATCGACCCGTGATGTCCTGGTCCATTCCGGTTTCGCGGCCGAGGCAGATGCGATCCGCCGTGCCCTGGCACACCGTGACCACCAGGCGGCTCAGGACGCCGTC
>DASZEI010000238.1:0-12790 GCA_035940975.1 Jatrophihabitans sp.
TAACCGGCAGGAGGACCGCCGCCTCGCTGACAGCGGCGCGGCCCTGGGCCGGGCCGGCCTGGGCGGCTACCCCGGTGACTTCACCGGAGCCGTGACGCCGCGCTACGAGCCGCATCCGGACGGCCTGGCCGATCCCGGCGAGGTGGTCTGGGGCTGGGTTGCCTACGAGGAGGACCACAACCGGGGCAAGGACCGCCCGGTGCTGATCATCGGCCGGGATTCTGGCCACCTGCTGGGCTTGATGCTGACCTCGAAGGACCACGATCGCGACCACGCGGAGGAGGCCCGGCACGGCCGGCACTGGTTGGACGTCGGTGCCGGCGACTGGGACGGCCAGCGCCGGCCCAGCGAGGTGCGCCTCGACCGGGTCCTGCGGCTGCGGCCGAAAGCGGTCCGGCGCGAGGGCGCGGCGCTGAGCCGGCCGGTGTTCGACCAGGTTAGCCAGGCCTTCACCGCGCTGCCGCGCGACTAGCCCTCCAGCACCAGTCGGCTCGAGCGTGATTCGCCCTCTTCCTGGCAACTGATGGGGTGTCGTTCGAACCGCGATGTCGGCGAACGGCCGTGACTTTCGTGATCATCGCCGGAGCGCGAGGCAGTCTGGTTGACCCTGCTCACTCATCGACGAGGCCATCCGCAGCATCGAGCTGCTCAAGCACTGAATTATGAAGAAAGATATTGCAAGCGAATCGCCCTCCCGGGCCTACGTAGAGTCATCAAGCCCGATGACAGGCCGTTCACTGTCGATTGGTCATTCCGCAGCTGGTGACTGTGCCGCCCGTACTCCGAGGGGGGTAGTTCGTTTCCCGATCGTGCAACAGCGGCCTGCCTGTGGGTATCTATTTAGGTGAGGCGGGTGAGTTTCGGTGGGACTGGACGATGCGGTGAGTGCGCTGGTGCGCGAGCGGGGCAAGCACCTCGTCCGCGTTGCCTACCAGCTCACCCATGACCGCAACGCCGCTGAGGACATCGTGCAGGAAGCGCTTTACCAGGTCTGCCGAAGTTGGTCGACGCGCAGCGGGCAGCCGGATCGGCTGGAGGCCTACGTGCGTCGGGCGATGATCAATGAGTTCTTGAAACGTCGAGCGCGTCGGGCCAACTCTGAGATGCCAACCGACACCGCCCTCGAGCGACCGGCAAATGGATCGTTTGAGAATCTGGTGGCCGAGCGGGATGCGCTGTGGCGGGCGTTGGCTGCGATCTCACCGAGACAGCGAGCGGTGCTGGTTCTACGAAGCTATGAGCAGCTCGAGGATCCAGAGATCGCATCGATCCTGCGCTGCCGGCAGGCGACCGTGCGCTCGCTGGCCGCTCGTGGGCTCCAGGCACTGCGCGACTCGGCCGGGTTGGCAGTAGTTGTCTCGCCGATCGTCACCCAGAAGGTGGTGTGTCATGAGTCGGATTGAAGATCAGATCCGGGCCGTCATGCTTGAGCATGAGGATGAAATACCCGACGGTTCAGCACTCACGGTCCCGCCGATCAGGCGGCGGCTGACTGCCACGCCGCTGCGCCAGGTCGCGGCCTGGTCGTTCACCCTGCTGATCTTCGGCGTGATCATCGCCACCTTCAGCCTGCGCGCCGGCACCAACCCTCGCGCTGCACCCGGAACTCGGCCGGCAGCCAATACCACCCTGTCCTGCCCGCCGGCGGTACATCACGCCGCGGCACCCTGGGTGCCTGAGCTGCCGCGCGGGCTTAACGGCGCGGCCCGGCTAGCGCCCTCGACACCGCCGGTCCGGGCACTGGTCTGCGCCTACATCGCACCGCACAGCCCGGCCGGCAGCTCGGGATCGGTGCTGTTGGCCGGGGACCTGGCCGGCCTCGCGCGGGAGCTGTTCTGGGCACCCCCGCCACCACCGACCCTCGGCGGCTGCAACCTGAACCTCGAACCGACCGACGGCGACTACTACCTGCTCGGACTCAGCTATCCCGCCGGCACCGAATGGATCGCCGCGCCGGGCGACCACTGCCAGGGGGTATCCAACGGCGTTTTCAGCACACCGCACAACATGTCCGAACTAGTCTCGACCTGGTATCACGCCGGGCACTGGACTGCGCCCCCCACTCCCAGCTCGGCCTGCGCCTCCACCGGCACCGGACGCTACGGCCAACAGACCAGCCTCGTACCCGAGGGCGCCACCGCGGTGAGCATCTGCCAACCGACCGCAACAGACGGAGGCAGCAGCCAACGAACCATCCACTCCGGATTCAGCACCCTGATCGCCGCGCTGAACCAACTGCCCACCCACACCACAACAAACAGCTGCCAGGAACAGGCAAACCCCGGCACCGGCGACATCTACAACCTGCTGTTCAGCTACCCCACCGGACCACCAGTCCTGGTCAACGTCTTTGAAAACTGCCTACCCGCCATTCACAACGGCAACCTGCAAGCCGACAACGCGACCGACGTCCTGCCACTCGTCCTAGACCTGCTCCGCTCACGCTAAACCCGCGCGCGCCACGCGCCCGGCTTCAGGCCGCGGGAGCGGAGACACTCCGTCATCGACCAGCTCGGCGGCGAGCTGGAACCGGGGGCTGTGCTTGCCACCGCGCAAGACTTGTCCCATCGCCACTCCTGCCAGACATGCTTGCTGCGCCTGCCGCAGATCGGCCCGAAGTTGCCCCGACAACAAGGTCAGGAGGCCCGGCGAATCCACGGACTAACTCCCCGGCAGCACCTAGCAGGTCAGCGGGTGAGCATCGGCAGCACGTCGGCGGCCGCGTCGTCGCCGTAGGACTCGGCGAGCCGGTCGGCGAACTCGTGCGGCTTGACCACGTACTCCTGGGTGCCGACCGTCTCCAGCACCAGGGTCGCGAGCAGGCTGCCCACCTGGGCCGAGCGCTCCCAGGACAGCCCCCAGGTACGCCCGGCCAGGAAGCCGGCCCGGAAACCGTCGCCGACCCCGGTGGGGTCGACCTTGGCGCGCTCCCTGGCGACCGGCACGTGCACCCGCTCCACGTCCCGGCCGACGATGTCGGCGCCGTTCTTGCCGTGGGTGGTGACCTGAACCCCGACCTGGGCCAGCACGTCGGCGTCGCTCAGGCCGGTCTTGGACTCCAGCAGGCTCTTCTCGTAGTCGTTGGTGAACAGCAACTCGGCGCCCTCGACAAGGCAGCGCAGGTCGTCACCGCTCATCCGGGCGATCTGCTGGGACGGGTCGGCGGCGAAGCGGTAGCCACGCTCGCGCGCCTCCACCGAGTGCCGCACCATCGCCTGCGGGTCGTCGGCGCTAACCACCACCAGCTCGGCCGAGGTGCGCTCGATGGCCGGGCGCAGTTCGATGTTGCGGGCCTCGCTCATGGCACCGGCGTAGAACGAGGCGATCTGGCACATGTCCTCATCCGTGGTGCAGACGAACCGGGCGGTGTGGTGCTCCTCGGAGACGTACACCGAGTCGCAATCCACCCCGTTGCGCTCCAGCCAGGCCCGGTAGTCGGTGAAGTCCCGGCCGACCGCGCCCACCAGCACCGGCCGCTCGCCCAGCTGACCCATGCCGTAGGCGATGTTGGCGGCGACCCCGCCGCGCCGGACCACCAGGTCGTCGACCAGGAAGCTCAGCGACACCTGGTGCAGCTGGTCGGCCAGCAGCTGCTCGGCGAACCGGCCCGGAAAGTGCATCAGGTGATCGGTGGCGATGGAGCCGGAGAGGAGAACGGGCATAGTCAGGGCCACCTGTCAGAGAAGAACGGGCGTCCCGAGCACTCGCTGGAACGCGAGTGCGGTGACGCCCGTCCGGATCGGATTGTTTGGGTGTGGACTAGCCGCAGAAGGAGTTACCGCAGGCGCAACCGCCGCCGGCGTTCGGGTTGTCGATCTCGAAACCCTGCTTCTCGATGGTGTCGGTGTAACTGATGGTGGCGCCGGTGACCAGCGGCACGCTGGCGCGGTCGACCACCAGCGGCACAGTGCCGGCACCCTCGATGGGCTGGTCGATCGTGACGTCGCCGTCGAGCGAGCGCTCGTCGAAGAACAGCTGGTACTGCATGCCGGCGCAGCCACCGGGCTGCACGGCGATCCGCAGCCGCAGGTCGTCGCGGCCTTCGGCGTCGAGCAGTTCGCGCACCTTCAGGGCCGCGGCCTCGGAGAGCATCACGGGAGCCGTGACGACCGGCTCGGCCGGGGTGATCGTAATTTCGGTGGCAGTCATCTGATCCCCAAACAGTCGCGGTGAGCGCACGGCTCAGCAGTAATCGTCCTCAGCAGTACATCCTGCCAGGCCAACCAGTAGACGCCGGGCAGCTATTCCCATGATACGGCCCGCCGTGCCACATCACCCATGATACCCGGCTAGCCCTGACCGGGCGTGGCGTGGCCGTGCCCAGTAGCCGAGCTGGTCGGCGACCGGGTGTGGTTAGCCGTCGCGCCGGGGCTCGGCCGGCGGCTGCCCGGGGCCGCGCCGGCCCTCGGTCCACAGCGAGTTCGGCTCGGGCTCCGGGTCGTCGCGGTACTCCTCGTCCTGCCGGCCGGTGCGGTAGCCGGCCTCGTCGTCCTGCCGGCCGGTGCGGTAACCGGCCTCGTCATCCTGCCGGCCGGTGCGGTAGACCGTTTCGCCCGGATCGCCTGCGCGGTAGCCGGCCCCACCCGAGTCCTCGGGACGGTAGGCGCTGGCGCCCCGATCCGAGCCGGACCGATCCAGGTCATCGCGATCAGTGCTGCCCTGGTAGCCGCCGTCGCGATCAGTGCTGCCGTAGCCGCCAGCGACCGGCAGCTGCGCGGTGGCCGCCCCGGCACCCGAGGCCGGCCCCGGCTCACCCTGCAGCCGGCGGCGGGAGTCGTCGAGCTCGGAGTCCCGGAAGCTGGGCTCGGCGTCGTCGCGGGCGCGCTGGCGCTCCCGGGCTCTGATGAACAGGTTGTCCAGCGCGAAGGGTCCCGACCCGCCGAGCAGGAACACCGACAGCGCAGCGGCGAGGACGATCTCGGCGGAGGTGAACCAACCGCTGGAACCGGTGTACTCCTTGACGCCGTTCCAGTTGATGCTCAGCACGATCATGGTGGTCAGCACCATGCCGCCCAGCGCCGCCAGCCGGGTCAGCAGCCCGACCAGCAGGCCCAGCCCGATCGCAATCTCGGCATAGGCGGTGAGGTGACCGAAGAACGACGGGTGATCGGCCAGTGGGCCCATCAGGCCACCGAGCGGGGTGTCGTTCCTGGCCCCGTCCACGGCGGCCTTGAAGCCGTTGGGAGAGTCCGGCTCGAAGAAGTTCGGATAGCTGAACTTGGCGTAACCGGCGAAGCCGAACAGGGCAGCCAGGAAGAGCCGCAACGGCACCACCGGCCAGCCATTGGCCCGGGACCGGCTGTGGCCGAGCAGGCGGTCGGCCCGGGTTGGATCGGTCCGGGCTGGATCGGTCCGAGCTCGATCGGTGCGGCCCGCCGGTTCGTCGGCCGACCGGGCTTTGCCTCTGCGCATCTCGTCCTGCCTTCGGTTGGCGGCCCGGACCATGAGCGGCAGGCCCGCCGCTGCTCACAAGCCCCCGGGCCGGACCAGCTGCCGCTCCGCCTGTGCTGCTCCTCATGCCGACGGATCGGCTCTGAGCAGGCAGACTGTCAGCTGTGACCAGCATTGATGTGTACAAGGATGCATACGCAGCGGCCGGCGCGGGCGGTTCAACACACGTTGCGCCCGCTGCGGCTGACCCAGCGGGCGCCTCGGCACGTGCCCTGCTGCTGCTCGGCCGGGGCAGCGACCCCGATTCCGAGCGTGGGGTGGACTGTCCCGGGGAGCTGCCGGCGGCCTCGGACCCGGACCTGGTCGAGCGGGCCCGGGCGGCCAAGGCGGCCCTGGGTGAGAAGGTCTTCATCCTGGGCCACCACTACCAGCGCGACGAGGTCATCCAGTTCGCCGACGTGACCGGCGACTCCTTCAAGCTCGCCCGGGACGCCGCGGCCCGCCCGGAAGCGGACTACATCGTCTTCTGCGGGGTGCACTTCATGGCCGAGTCGGCCGACATCCTGACCGGTGACAACCAGCGGGTGCTGCTACCCGACCTGGCAGCCGGCTGCTCGATGGCCGACATGGCGCGCGACTTCCAGGTGCTGGACTGCTGGGACGTCCTGACCGACGCCGGCATCGCCGAGCAGACGGTGCCGGTCACCTACATGAACTCCTCGGCCGCGATCAAGGCCTTCACCGGCGAGCACGGCGGACTGGTCTGCACCTCCTCCAACGCCCAGCGGGCGCTGCGGTGGGCCTTCGATCAGGCCGAGGCCGGCGCTGCTGATTCCGGCGCAGCCGGTTCCAGCACCAAGGTGCTGTTCCTGCCCGACCAGCACCTGGGCCGCAACACGGCGGTGCGCGAGCTGGGCCTGAGCCTGGACGACTGCGTCGTCTACAACCCGCTCAAGCCCAACGGCGGCCTGACAGTCGAGGAACTGCGCCGGGCCCGGATGATCCTGTGGCGGGGGCACTGCTCGGTGCACGGCCGGTTCACTGCCGAGCAGGTCGCGAAGGTGCGCGAGCGGGTGCCGGGCGTCCAGGTGCTGGTGCATCCCGAGTGCACCTACGAGGTGGTCAGCGCGGCCGACCTGGTCGGCTCCACCGAATACATCATCCGCACCATCGAGGCGGCGCCGGCGGGCTCGGCCTGGGCGATCGGCACCGAGCTGAACCTGGTGCGCCGGTTGGCCGAGGCGCATCCGGACAAGGTGATCACCTTCCTGGAGTCCACCGTCTGCTATTGCGCCACCATGAACCGGATCGACCTGCCGCACCTGGTACACACCCTGGAGTCGCTGGTGCGCGGCGAGGTGCTCAACCAGATCACCGTCGAGCCGACGGTGGCCCGCAACGCCCGGCTGGCGCTGGACCGGATGCTGGCCCTGCCCGAGCTGCCGCCGGCCACCGCGCCGAAGGCCCTACCGGAAGTTCAGCCGTGAACCCGTTGCGCCGCAAGGCAGCCGCCGAGACCGTGACCGAAGCACCGAGCGCGCCGGAGCCCGAGGTCGGGCCGGCCTCGGCGCGCGCCCCGAAGGGACGTCCGACCCCCAAGCGCCGGACGAACTCGACACCGCCGCCGCCGGCGCCCAGGACCCGCAAGGAAGCCGTCGCCTGGCAGAAGCAGCAGGGCACCAAGTCCAAGGTCGCCGGCCAGAAGAAGCTGAGCGGCGACGAGTACCGGGAGGCGTTGAAGGCCGGCGACCCGCGGGTGCTGCCCCGCCGCGACCAGGGCCCGGTGCGTGCCCTGGCCCGCGACTACGTCGACTCGCACCGGATGGCCTCGAACTACCTGCTGCTGCTGTTCCCGCTGATGCTGGTCGGCTACACGGTCCAGCCGCTGCAGTTCCTGACGCTGGCGCTGTTCGGGCTGCTGCTGGCCGAGTGGATCTTCACCGGCACCCGGATCCGCAAGCTGGCCCGCGAGCGCGGCCTGCCGACCAAGGAGTCGGCGGTCTCGCTCGGCTTCTACGCCGGCAGCCGGGCCTACTTCCGGCGCAGCTGGCGGCGGCCGCTGCCCCGGGTGGAGCTGGGCGACCAGATCTGAGGCCGGCGCCGGGTTGTCGGTTCCCGCCGCCGGCTCGCTGCGTCAGGTGAGCCGGCCGGCCGGGACGTTCTCAGCGGTCTTGGCCGGGTCGCGGATGACCACGTCGCCCAGCGCCTCGTCGATCCGCTTCATCGCCTCGTCGGGGATGACGACACCGGCGGCCTTGACGTTCTCCTGCACCTGCTCCGGCCGCGAGGCACCGACCAGGGCCGCGGAGACGTTGTCGTTCTGCAGCACCCAGGCCACCGCCAGCTGAGCCATCGTCAGCTCCAGCTCCTGGGCGATCGGCTTGAGCGCCTGCACCCTGGTCAGCACGTCGTCGTTCATGAAGCGCGAGATCATGTCCGCGCCGCCCTTGGTGTCGGTGGCCCGGGAACCCTCCGGCGGCTGCTGGCCGGGCAGGTACTTGCCGCTCAGCACGCCCTGGGCAATCGGGGACCAGACGATCTGGCCGACGCCGAGCTCGCGGGAGGCCGGTATCACCTCGTCCTCGATCACCCGCCACAGCATCGAGTACTGCGGCTGGCTGGAGATCAGGCCGACGCCGAGCTCGCGAGCCAGCGCGTGGCCGGCCCGCAGCTGGTCGGCGGTCCACTCGCTGACGCCGATGTAGAGCGCCTTGCCCGCCCGGACCACGTCGGCGAAGGCCTGCATGGTCTCTTCCAGCGGAGTCTCGACGTCATAGCGATGCGCCTGGTACAGGTCGACGTAGTCGGTCTGCAACCGGCTCAGCGAGCCGTCGATGGACTCCATGATGTGCTTGCGGGACAGGCCGGTGTCGTTCGGGCCCTTGGGGCCGGTCGGCCAGTACACCTTGGTGAAGATCTCCAGTGACTGGCGCCGCTCGCCCTTGAGCGCGTCGCCCAGCACGGTCTCTGCCTTGGTGTTGGCGTAGACGTCGGCGGTGTCGAAGGTGGTGATCCCGCAGTCCAGGGCAGCCTGGACGCACTGCTTGGCCACGTCGTTCTCCACCTGGGAGCCGTGCGTCAGCCAGTTGCCGTAGGTGACCGCCGAGATCTTGAGTCCGCTGTTTCCGAGGTATCGAAATTCCATGCCTTCGACACTAGGCGCTGGGCGACCGCCGCCGCACACGCCCTCCTCCACTGGGACTCGGGGTTCGAGTCCCTGGCGCCGCACAAACTTGTGATTCGGTGGTAATTCGGTCAACGCCTGAGCGGTACTCCCTGCACGTCGCCATACCAATAGGTTGGGTTTCCGCGAGGTCGACGTCGCTAGCTAAGTCGCGAGCTAATTAGCAAGCGCATTGCGACTCAGGCCTACCGCCACCAAGCCCCTGCTAACACGTTGCAGGGCATGACTTCCGGCATCAATCACCTGGCCGCTCGCCCGGCCGGAGATCCACGCTGGAGCGCCGGCCGGACGATGGCCGCAGACCGATCCAGGCCTACTCACATCAGCACCACACGTAACTTTTATCTCAAGGCTCGAAATCTAAAGAGTATCCATTGAAATTGACTGCAAATCTCGCTACCGTCCGCTACGGGCCAGTAATCCGCGCGGGGGGCCTACCAACCGTCAAACAAGGTCGGGGTAGGCGCGCGCGCCCACAGTGCTGAATCCATGCCGTGCCTGTCCCATCCCCATCACCCTGCTTCACCTACCTTGAAGGAACCCACACATGGTTCTTCCCCAGCGACCTCGTCGCTTAACCGCGATCGTCAGCTTGACGGGTTTGGCGGCACTGGCCGTCACCGGTATCGCGCTTACCACCGGCTCGGCCACGGCCGCGCCCAGCCCCAAGGCATCACCCAGCGCTCTGGCCGCGCAATCGGCCGCCGCGCTGGTCGCGTCCAAAGCAGCCGCCCTGCACATCAGCAGCCACGACGCTTTCATCGCGCACAAGGTGATCTCCACCCGAGAGGGCCTGCAGTACGTGCCCTATGACCGCACTTACAAGGGCCTGCCGGTAGTCGGCGGCGATTTCGTGGTGGTCACCAACGCAGCCGGCCAGGTGCTGTCGATCTCGGTGCAGCAGGACCAGGCGATCAACCTGGCCACCACTGCCACCCGCACCCCGGCCCAGGCCGCGGCAGCCGCCCGGACCCACGCCAAGTACAAGACCCTGGACAAGGTCGCCGGCACCCGCCAGGTCGTGCTCGCCTACGGCACGCCGCGGCTGGCCTATGAGACGGTCGTCTCCAGCCACGCCGGCGCCACCCCGAGCAAGCTGCACGTGTTCACCGACGCCCACACCGGCGCGCTGGCCTACTCCTACGACGAGGTGAGCGAGGGCTCCGGGACCGGCAAGTGGAACGGCCCGAGCCCGCTGACCATCGACACCAGCCACCCGACCAGCACCACCTGGACGATGACCGACCCGATCCGCTCGGGCATCTCCTGCCGCGACAACGACACCAAGGCGGTGCTCTCGGGCACCGATGACGTGTGGGGCAACGGTGTCGGCAGCAACCGCGAGACCGGCTGCGTGGACGCCCTGTTCGACGTCGCGAATGAGTGGAGCATGCTCAGCACCTGGCTGGGACGTAACGGCATCAACGGCACCGGCAGCGGCTTCCCGATCTACATGGGCCTGAACGACCTCAACGCCTTCTGGAACGGCTCCTCGGTCACCATCGGCCACAACCAGGCCGGCGAGTGGATCTCCTCCCTGGACGTGGTGGGCCACGAGTTCGGGCACGGCCTCGACGCCAACACCCCCGGCGGCATCGGCTCCTCCGCGGTCTCCGAGTTCACCGGTGACGTCTTCGGCGCCCTGACCGAGAGCTTCGCCAACGAGTCGGCCACCTACGACGAGCCCGACTACACCGTCGGCGAGGAGGTCAACCTGGTCGGCAGCGGTCCGATCCGCTACATGTACAACCCGTCGCTTGCCGGCGACCCGAACTGCTACTCCAAGGCGGTTGACCGCGCGGAGACGCACTCAGCGGCTGGACCCGGTAACCACTGGTTCTACCTGGCCTCCGAGGGAAGCAACCCGACCAACGGCCAGCCGGCCAGCCCGACCTGCAACGGCAGCACCGTCACCGGTATCGGCATCCAGACGGTCGGCAAGATCTTCTACAACGCCATGCTGGCCAAGACGTCGCGCATGTCCTACGCCAAGTACCGCATCGCGACCCTGAACGCCGCCAAGAACCTCACCCCGGGCAACTGCACCAACTTCAACACCATCAAGGCTGCCTGGAACGCCGTCAGCGTCCCGGCACAGACCGGGGAGGCGACCTGCCCCTGACCCTTAGGCGCATGACCTGAGTCGCGACCGGGCGGCAAGCCATGACGGCTTGCCGCCCGGTTCGCCATTGACGCGTAACACGCGGTGAGACGATCAACAGGTGGACGACGAGCGCCGGCTGCCGGGTGGCAATGCCGGTGGTGCCCTGCGAGTGGGCGATACGGTGCGTCGCCCCATCGGAGCCTGGACACCGTCGGTGCACACGCTGCTCGCTCACCTGTCGGCAAGCGGGTTCACCGGAGCGCCGCAAGCCTTGGGCATCGACGAGGCCGGACGAGAGATCCTCAGCCTGCTGCCCGGCCACACTGTGGGCACCCGGATGCCGTGGCCGCCGTGGGTGCACAGCGACTCCGCGCTCATCCAGGTTGCGACCTGGTTGCGGTCCCTCCATGCAGCCGTCGCAAATTTCGTTCCACCGTTGGACGCTGTGTGGCGGGAGGGCGGGTGCTGGCGTCCGGGTTTGATCGTCGGGCATAACGATGCGGCACCGTACAACGCCGCGTGGGGTGACGATGGCCGGCTGGTCGGCTTCTTCGATTGGGACTTCGCAGGCCCGGTGACGGCAGAATGGGACCTTGCGTTCACCGCTTTCGCCTGGGTGCCGCTGCACGCGCGCCACGTGGTTGAACGAGAGGGTTTCACCGCATTCGATGATCGGCGCCGGCGTCTCGAGTTGTTCCTGGCCACCTACGGTTGGGCGGGCGCACTGCACGATTTCGTGGCCACCGTTCAAGCTCGGGTCATCGCCTCTGCCAATGGCATCGGCCGCATCGCCCAGACCGGCGACATGGCCTACGTGAAGATGATCGAACGGGGCATCGACGCCGACCTCAGAACCGCCGCTACAGAGCTTGACGACTTCCGCGCGCAGCTGGTGGCTTAGTCGCCGCCCATCGTTCAGGAGTCAGCGCTCCCACTTGACAGCCGCCCATGCCCGACTACCCCACGACGACACCTCGGCCACTAGCCCATCGTCGCCGATCAACGGCGTTTCGTCCTCCTTGGAGCCACCATTCGCGCCGGCAGGTAGGGGCTAGATCACTTGAGGAAAACACTCGAAGGTGAGTGCTTCCCCGCGACAATGATGATCGGCCGCGGCATCCTCGGTCCTTCACACTTCGTCCAGCCGGCGCTTACTGCGGCGCTATCGCGGAAAGCAGCCGGCACACTCGTTCTAGGATTCCAGGATGACCCCGAGAGCTAAGCCTGGCCGGTCCTGGACGAAGCTCGCCGGCGTGATCGCGCTTGCCTACTACTCGCTCGGTGTCACGATCCTGCTTGGTGAGTATCTCCGTGAAAGTAGCAGAATGATGCGAGGTATGTTCCTGGATACCTACCGGCCGCTCGCATTTCCAGAGGTCATTAGTTGGCCGTCCAGCATATTCGTCGCCAACTGGAATGGTTATCCTGAACGGTTGGATCAGGCGGAGTGGCAGAGCACACTGAATGACTCGGTGCCATCGCATATCTGGGCTGTCATAGTCCAAACTATCGTTATCTTTTTGATTATCACAGCCTTCGGAATGGCATCCGGGCTGAAGCGCTCAAAGAGGCCGCGTGCTGACGGTGACTCATAGGGGAAGTCAGGTTCCGCGCCAGTGTGGGCGTCACGATCTAGCCTTCGCTCATGGCCTTACGTCCTGAGGAGTTCTACGACCACGCGCTTGCGGCTGCGGACAGCGAGCACCGGCTTCCGCTGTCACGCATGACGGGCTGGGATATCGCTCCGTTCGAACCGGACGGGCTGCGGGTCGCGCCGCTGCGCCCACCGGTGCTGCCGGAGCCGGAGCGGCACGGGGAGGATCCAGCCGAGTGCAACTCGTGCAGCAAACGCGATGAGGGGATCTGGTTCGACGACCACTGGCGGTTGACTCGGATAACCGGAGCCGGCACGCCGCTGGTTCTCATGTTGCATCCACGCGAGCATTACGACCTGGCAGATCTGCCCGATGAACTAGCCGGCGAGTGGGGCGTGCTGATCACTCATATCGCCCGCCATATGCAGGCGCTCCCGTACATCTCGCGGGCTCACGTCCACCGGTTCGGCGACGGTGGCGCGCATCTGCATACCTGGTTCCTGGCCAGGCCCGAGG
>DASZEI010000239.1:0-4241 GCA_035940975.1 Jatrophihabitans sp.
CCGGTGGCGAGGGGGCAGCGTCAGGCGCGGGCGCCGTCGGAGCCGAGGGAGCGTCAGGCGCAGGAGGCGGGGGAGGCGCCGCGGCAGGAGCCTCGGGGGCAGCAGCCTCGGAGGCAGCAGCCTCGGGGGGAGGAGGGGGAGGCACCGCCGGGAAGGCCTCCAGCGTGGGCCGCGAGGGCGGCGCGGGCGCGGGGGGAGGAGCGGGAGGAGCCGCCACCGGGGCAGGGGTGGCACCCGCCGCCATCCCAGGCGCTGGGGCCGGCGTGGCTGTAGGCTGAGGTGCGACTGTATAATCGGGCTCACCCACGCCCACCGGGACGGGAGGCTCCGCCGACTGGCCGTGGGGCAGGGTGGCCACCGCGGTGTCGAGGAAGCGCTTCGTCTCCGGATCGAGGGTCAGGAAGCGCAGCCCCATGCCGGAGATGCCCTGGCCGTGCTGCCCGGTGACGAAGTGCACCACGGCGGAGGCGTAGATGATGCGTGCTCCGGTGGAGAGCTTCAGATCCAGGGTGACAGGCGTACCTGGCGGCTTCACCGTCTTGGAGCGCAGGTAGATGCCGCCCCGGGTGACGTTGGCGCCGTACTTCGCGAGGAACTCTTCCGGGGTGGCAAAGGGCAGCTTGACCGCCAGCCCGATGGGCCCCTGATTGGAATCCGTCAAAGCCTCGTCCCGAACGTGGAGGGTAGGGCGAGTATCGCCTGAACCCACCGAGCATGCATCAAAACAGCCGCCTGGCAGGCGCTCGGGACCGTTGCGAGCCCGCCTTCAGGCGCGTATGGAAGCCCACCCGCTGGGGCGATGATGCCCCGCGGCGCTCCGGGAGCCCTCATGTTGAACCCCGACGTCCGGCTCGCGCTCACCTTCGATGACGTGCTGCTGCTGCCCGGCGCCACCGACGTGATCCCCAGCGAGGTGGACACCTCGGCGTGGCTGTCGCGCAACATCAACCTGCGGCTGCCGCTGGTGTCGGCGGCGATGGACACCGTGACCGAGGCGCGGATGGCGATCGCGATGGCCCGCCAGGGCGGCATCGGCATCCTGCACCGCAACCTCTCGATCGAGGAGCAGGCCCAGCAGGCCGACCTGGTCAAGCGGTCCGAGGCGGGCATGGTGACCCACCCGGTGACCACCTCGCCCTCGGCCACGCTGGCCGAGGTCGATGCGCTGTGCGCCCGCTACCGCATCTCGGGCTTGCCGGTGATCGACGGCGACGGCCTGCTGGTGGGCATCATCACCAACCGCGACCTGCGCTTCGAGACCGATTTCTCGCGCCGGGTGTCCGAGGTGATGACACCGATGCCGCTGGTGACGGCGCAGGTCGGCGTGCACAAGGACGTAGCGTTGGGCCTGCTGGCCAAGAACAAGATCGAGAAGCTGCCGCTGGTTGATGCCTCCGGGCGGTTGCAGGGCCTGATCACCGTCAAGGACTTCACCAAGAGCGAGCAGTTCCCGCTGGCCACCAAGGATGCCTCCGGGCGGCTGCGGGTCGGTGCCGCGATCGGCTTCTTCGACGACGCCTGGAAGCGGGCGATGGCCCTGGTCGACGCCGGGGTGGACCTGCTGGTCGTCGATACCGCGAACGGGCATGCCTCGGGCGTCACCGCGATGATCCGGCGGCTGAAGGCCGAACCCGGCGCCGCGCACGTCGACATCGTCGGTGGCAACGTCGCCACCCGGGCCGGTGCGCAGGCGCTGGTGGATGCCGGCGCGGACGGGGTCAAGGTCGGGGTCGGGCCGGGCTCGATCTGCACCACCCGGGTGGTCGCCGGGGTCGGCGTGCCGCAGGTGAGCGCGATCTACGAGGCGGCGCTGGCCTGCCGTCCGGCGGGGGTGCCGGTGATCGGGGACGGTGGCCTGCAGTACTCCGGCGACATCGCCAAGGCACTGGCCGCCGGCGCCGACACGGTGATGCTCGGTTCGCTGCTGGCCGGCTGCGAGGAGTCGCCCGGCGAGCTGGTGTTCATCAACGGCAAGCAGTTCAAGTCCTACCGGGGGATGGGTTCGCTGGGTGCGATGCAAACCCGGGGGCGGGCCAAGTCCTACTCCAAGGACCGGTACTTCCAGGGCGACGTGACCGACAACGACAAGCTGGTCCCGGAAGGGATCGAGGGTCAGGTGCCCTACCGCGGCCCGCTTGCGGCGGTTGCCTATCAGCTGATCGGCGGGCTGCGGCAGTCGATGTTCTACGTGGGTGCGCACACCATCTCCGAGTTGCAGCGCAACGGCCAGTTCATCCGGATCACCGCCGCCGGGCTGAAGGAATCGCACCCCCACGACATCCGGATGACGGTCGAAGCGCCGAACTACAGCGGCCGCTGACCGTCTCGCCGCCTGCCGGTGGCTGGCTCGCGCCTGCCGGTGGCCGCGTGCAGCTGACCGTCTCGTCGTCTGCCGCTAACCGTCTCGCCGCCTGCCTCGCCGCGTACCGGTGGCCGTCTCGTTCTAGGCCGATGCCCGCCCTCGTTGCAGGCCGTGCCCCGCGCGGAGGCCCGGTGCCCGCTGGCGGAGCGCAGCCGTCCTCCCTTTAGGGTGCGGTCATGAATCTTGCCGACAACCTTGCCGACAACCTTGCCGACAAGGCCGCCGAACTCCGCCGGCTGCACACCGATCCCGAGCTGCTGGTGCTGGTCAATGTCTGGGATGTGGCTAGCGCCAAGGTGGTGGCCGGACTGCCGGGCTGCCGCGCTGTCGCGACGGCGAGCCACTCGATCGCGGCGTCGTTCGGGTACCCCGACGGTGAGGTCATACCCGCCTCGCTGATGATCGATGCGGTCGGCCGGATCGCGGCGGCGGTGACGCTGCCGGTGACCGCTGACCTGGAGGCAGGCTACGGCGACATCGGCGACACCGTCCGCAAAGCCATCGGGGTGGGCATCGTCGGGGCCAATATCGAGGACCAGATGCGCCCGATGGACGAGGCGGTGGCCGGGGTACGGGCGGCGGTGCTGGCCGGCGAGGCCGAGGGGGTGCCGTTCGTGCTGAACGCTCGCACCGATGCCTACCTGCTGGCCGGCGACCGGGATCCGGCGGACGTGCTGGCCGACGCGATCGAGCGCGGTCGCGCGTTCCTGGATGCCGGTGCTGACTGCGTCTTCGTGCCCGGCCGGCTGGACGCGGCCACCGTGCGACAGTTGGTGGACGGGATCGGCGAGCGCAAGGTGAGCGTCCTGGGGCTGCCCGGCACCCCGGAGCCCCGCGAGCTGGCAGAGTTGGGCGTCGCCCGGGTGTCCTTCGGCCCCTGGTCGCAGCGGGTGGCGATGACCGCGCTGGCTGACGTCGGCACCGAGTTGCTCGCCGGCGCCGGCCTGCCGGGCTGGGCACGCAACGTCAGCTGACCGCCGCTGCGTTGCCCGCTGGAGTCGCAACGTCAGCTGACCGCCGCTGCGTTCCGCTGGCCTCACTGTGGGGTCGGCACTCACTGTGGGGTCGACCCTCAGGTTGTGCAGCCAGTTGGGCAGCTCACGGGCGAACGTTGCGCTGGGGTTGCTGGCTTGGATCGAGCCACGCCGGGGGAATGAACCAGGGCACGCCGTCGCGCATGGTGATCTGCCAGCCGCCGGTGTCGATCCGGTCATGGTGGTGGTCACACAGCAGGCAAAGGTTGTCCAGATCGGTCCGGCCGCCTTCTCGCCAGGGGGTGATGTGGTGCTTCTCGGTCCACTCGGGTGGGTCGGTGCAGCCCGGAAAGCAACATCCCTTGTCACGCGCGATCAGGGCGAGGGTTTGCTTGTCGCTGGCTACCCGCCGGGTGGTGCCGTAGTCGAGGATGCCGCCGGTGCTTGCGTGCACGATCCAGGCGATGGCTGCCTGATCCGCGATCCGCAGCGCCTTGTCGACGCTCAGCTTCTGCCCGTAACTGGTGCTGGCAAGTCCGGTGCCGGCTTGGAATTGTTCCGCAGTCATGGTGATCAATACCGTCGCCGGGACGCCGCCCGAGGTGGGTAGCTCACCGACTCGCAGGGCCAGCTTCAGCACGGTGCGGAAGGCATCGTGCATCCGCTGGCCCGCGGTGCGCTCGTCGTGCTCGCCGTTCGCCGACGGCTTCGGCGCGGCCAGCGAGTGCAGCACCGTCATCGCCAGGGCGGCGGTCTCGGTGTCGAGGTCGGCGGTGAGCCGGTGCATCCCGTCGCCGTCGGGCACGCAGCTCAGGAACCGCCGCCGCTGCTGACTGCGGTCGGCGGCCAGGTTGCCGTCCGGGTCGAGAGTGTCGAGCAGTTGCCTGGCGATTCCGGTCAGGGTG